>JASJEI010000256.1 GCA_030064795.1 Pleurocapsa sp. MO_226.B13
TCGCCTGAATTGAATTCAGGCGCATGCGTGGCGGTGCTTTCCGCACCTTTAGGATACCCGTCGCCTTGGGTGCAAAGGCGCAAAGAAAAACGCCAAAATTTTATCGGAAGTAATCAAGCGGACTTCATATAACTCCTTACCTCAGTAAATCCCCTCTGCAAAGTCCACCTCAATACAGAAGTGGGCTTTTTTCTGGTTTGCCAATTGACGATTTGGATAACATTAGAGCTAGAGGTATCATACTCTAAGATACCTCTTCTTCGCGCCCTAGCAGGGTTGGAAGACTAATTAGACCGATCTATCTCGGATATCAAGTAATCTGTCACACACTGCTGTTGGTGGAGAAACCAAGCCTAACAATCAAGACTTATTGATTGTTCTCCCTTACGCTTTCATCGTCGGCAACTGCATCTTTTGGAACACGCACCAGGTCATATTCGCTCTCGCTATGGAGGAACAATGTCCGCTGGATTAAAGCGTGGCTCAATAGTTCGACATTCCAAATGGGGATTGACCTATTTATCAAAAGTAACCCAACTGAATATTATTTAGAGATCCAAGTTTGATGCCAAGGCGCGCCACCTACTTCTAAACCTGTTAGATTACTAGTAGCTTTAATAATTGTTCGATTATAGCGATCGCTTAGTTTTAAGTCTAATTTCCCTTTGGTGGTATCGCGACAGTTAAAAACCAATCCTCGAGCGGTAGGAGTACGTACATATGTACCTAATAAATCGGTCGTTCCTATTAAAGATCCTTTATACTCATCAGATACCGCTTGCATTTGCCATTTTCCCCAAGGCTCTATTTGCCAACTTACCTCGGAATTCCAAGGTACAAATTCGTAAAATTTACCCTGATGGTGGATACCAACTAAAGCAACTTCTTCTTGCCACCATAATACTTGTCTGATCCCTCCCCCCGCCGTCAAAGCCAAATCTGGCTGATTTTTAAAACTATTGCAGTTGAGCCAAAACCACTTTTGCGGGAAAGAGCCACCCCAATTTTTTTCGCTATAGGCTGGTGCGCGATCGAACTGATAGCGTTTTCCACGCCACTCCACCCATCCTGTAGCCAAACCATGAGCTTCGGTAATTTGCCATCCTGGTTCAAATATAGATAAATAGGATAACCAACCTGCGGTAGATTGTGGTGGGTGTTGAGAATTACCCCAACTGTATACAGGCTCGATCTGATATTCCCAGCGACAATATTCATTTCTCACGGGATCGTAGATCCTTCCTTGGTTGAAATCTGCCGTAGTCTGATATCCTTCTGTGATGTGGCGATCGAATTGAGTAGGAGATAGTAATTTAGGACGAATATTTAAATTAGTTTTTCCCCAGTGTCCCAAACTAAGCCGATCTCTAGCAGCAAAAAATTTATTAGGATCGTTGAAAGTACGACAAAGATAGGTTTCATCAATACCTAAAATTTGTACCGCACCACCACTATTGGGCTGTTGTCCTAAAGGATCTTGAATGGAATACATGAAGGCAAAGGTTTGAGCGATTTCTGGTAGGGTGAGACGACAATACCAACCTTCAAAGTAATTGGGACTAATCTGATTCCAATGATAACCACTGTGAGGAGTTTGAAGATCTTTTTTTGAGGTGATGGACAAGGAAGTCATGTTGGGGAAATTAATTAATAAGTAGTTTGACTGTTTGACTTGGATCGAATGAAGTTTGTAATTAAACTTTTAGAGGTGAATAATAATGGCTCTTTGCCATGACTACAAACAAACATAGTCTATTGAGATGTAGCATAGTCAACAGCAAAAAATTAGTTCTGGCATTATATTTAGAAATGTTACGGTTAATATTAAGAATATCTAGATTAATTAAATGTCAGAATTGAACTCAGAGTTAGATCGCTTAGAGAATAATTCCCAAACAAAACTTCCAGAAAGATTAGAAAAGGCACTCAAAGATATTTATTGTGTTAGTGGTTTGGGTGCAGACGATCGCGTCTTTCAAAAGCTAAAATTTGAGGGGTATCAACCAGTACATATTCAATGGCTAGAACCAGGAAAGAAAGAAAGTATCGCCGATTATGCCAAGCGTCTAACCGAGCAAATAAAGTCAGAATCTCCAATTTTGATTGGCTTATCTTTTGGCGGAATAATTGCAGTAGAAATCGCCAAACAAATTAATACTGAAAAAGTTATTTTAATTTCCAGTGCCAAAAATCAGCAAGAAATTCCTTTCTATTTTAAAATCTTTTGTTGGTTGCCGATTCATCTTCTCTTACCTGCAAGATTAATCTTATGGTTTGGTCAACTACTTGCAGCCTGGTTTTTTAGTTTAGAAACCTTAGCCGAACGTGAACTATTTAGAGCAATTTTATTAGATACCGATGCCAAGTTTATGAAGTGGGCAATTTATCAGGTTATAACCTGGAAAAACGAATTAATACCTGAAAATACTTACCATATTCATGGCAAGAGCGATCGCATTTTCCCCGACAGATTTGTCTGTGAAGATTTTGGCGTCGAACAAGGCGGACATTTTATGATTATGAACAAAGCCGAACAGATTTCTCAACTGATTCAAAAGATTGTTGGTTAGTTATTAGTAGGGGCGATTCCCTAAAGGACTCGCTTTATGCGAAGCGGCTTGCACTTGTCCTAAAGGATACACCTTCGGATATCGCATTGAGTGTATCCGTGATAGACGCTTCGCGTGAATCGCCCGTAAAAACCAATAATACTTTAAATAAAACAAGCGATCGGAAATAGTAAGTACTCTAAAAAGAAGAGTTTCCAAATAAACTGATAAAAATCGGCGATCGCACTTTTTTCTTCTAAATTGACATCGCGACTGCGCCACCAAAGTAAACCAAGTAACACAAGATGACTAGTAATAAAAAAGCTGACATTGAGAGAAGTTAACCAAAACAAACCCGCAGCAATCATGCCAAAATAGCAAACAGTAATTACTCCGCGAGAAAGATTAAAGACGGCGGGTTTGCCGATAACTAATGTAAAGGTTGTAATGTTATATTTTTTGTCTCCTTCTAGATCGGGGACATCTTTAAAAATAGCGATCGCGACGGTAAACAGTAAAATAAATAAAGTCAGCGTCCAGACATAGGGATTTAAAGCTTCTGTTCCGTTTAACTTATCGCTGTAGTGGAGAAATAAGCCGATATTAACAATAATTCCTCTTACCGTAAGGATACAAAAAGCTGCTAAAAAAGGAAACTGCTTCAGGCGTATTGGTGGCAAAGAATAAGCCGTTCCAAGTATTAGACTAACTGCTACAGTGGCAAATAACCAAACTCCTGATAAAGCAGCAATAAGTAAAGCCAAAATACCAGTTACAGCAACAATTAATTGTCCTTGTCGAGTAGTAAATGCACCTGAAGCTAGAGGTAGATTTGGTTTATTAATGCGATCGATCTTGACATCGCAAAGTTGATTCAAACCCACAATGTAGACATTGCCACACAAACAGGCTAGCCAAACGGCAAACATTTGTTCTAAATTGATGGCGGTAATTTCGTTACCAGTGGTGGCTAAAGAAATAAAGTAGAGTGCCAAAACACTGAAGCTAGTACCAATGATGGTATGAGGACGGGAAAATTTCCAAAGGCTGTTGATAAAAGTCATGTTGAAGGAATTATCTAAATTGACTCGTTTGAGCTATTAGCTTTTGGCTCTTAGCTTTTTTAGTCATCGATCTCAAGTGCGGGAGCTAACTCACCACAATCAATCAATGTAGAACTATCTAGTTACGACATTTCTCAATGGTCATTACTTGTTAAAAATGTTGATAAATCTTTAATTAGTGGTTGGTTTACTCAATTTATCGATGTAATTTTTAGTTTGTAGTAATGAGGGCGTGAGGAATGCTGAAGTTTCGCGACTCATATCCAATCACGTAAGAAGCATACGGACGGCTGAAAGTATGAAGGCTAACTCAAATCTCGCCTCCGACTCTAATCGCGCTGTTGGCAAAGAGCGATTGTTGTCAGTAATTCAGTAGCTTGTCCCAACTATTTAAAATAAATTATCAACTTTATATAGGTCAAACTTTTCTAATCCAATTCAATAATGCGAATATAATCCGAGCTTGTCGATCGTGAAATTAATTATTTATTTGCTCCCATACCTCTATTTTCTCAAAATATTCAACCTTGTTTCGCTTCAAAAAAGCATCGGCGAGAATACTATGATGCTATTTGGTTCACCCGAATTTCGGAGGTGAAATGTTCCAATATTTAGCTTTGTTCAAATAAATGTGTCAGGCAGCCAGCTAATCATGATTGAGATTTAGCTCTTTTGATAAATTTCATTTCTCCCTCAAAGTCTCCCTCCGTCTCTACACCCACTGGTGTCCAGCCCAAATGCTGATAGAAACCATAGGCTCTCAAACTAGGGTCGTTACCCGTTACTAGCCAAATTTCGGCAATATCTTGCGACCATAACCAGTTTTCGGCAGCCTGCATTAAAGCCCGTCCCACTCCTCGTCCTTCAAAAGCTGGAAGAACAAAAACCCCAAAGATAGTTTTTTCGGTGGCGTTGGCAATTGAAAAGCCCACAGGTCGATCGTCTACTTCGGCTATCCAAGCACGACAGTCTGTCTTGAGCATTTCGGCAACCGACTGAGGAGTAATGCCAAGTTCGGCAATCTCTTCGCGGGATTGGTGATTTTCCACCACACTAGTTCTAATCTCAAACAGAGTTTCTATATCATTCTCTTTGACAACTCTAATCTTCATGTTATCTCTGTTGCTGTGTGATTAACTAGCAATTTTGACCTTCTTTTTCTTCTCTTCTCTGCGTCTGGGTACTTCATAAGTATAAAAATCGTAAGCCAGCTTGGTATTAGGAAAGATTGCTCTAGCTTCCTGCTTGAGATCGTCTAACTGGATGGGATTACCAGGAGCATAGCGAGGGCTAAAATGAGTCATAATTAGTTGCTTGACTTCTGCTAAAAGAGCGGTTTGGGCCGCCATTGTGGTTGTGGAGTGCATCTTTTCAAACGCCATATCTGCATCTTGATGGGCAAAAGTAGCCTCATGAATTAAGACATCGGCATCTCGCGCTAGTTCGACCGCAGCATCGCAAAAGATGGTATCGGTACAGTAGGCAATTTTACGTCCTGGTTCTGGTTGACCGCAAAGATCTTTGCCGTTGATTTTACGACCATCTTCTAAAGTAACGACTTCTCCCTGTTTGAGCTTGCCATATATCGGCCCTGGGGGAATACCCAAAGACTTGGCTTTTTCGGGGTTAAACATTCCAGGACGATCTTTTTCGGCGATCCGATAACCATGAGCGGGTATACGGTGTTTGAGTAGTTGACAGCTAACCCTAAATTCGTCATCTTCGTAGAGCAAACCAGACTCAACAGTATGAATCTTGAGACGCGAACCAAAATGCATATAGGAGTATTTGGCAGCAGTCTGAAGATATTCTTTTAAACCTTTGGGGCCATAGATATCAATCGGTTGACTATTACCAGCTAAGCCACAACTAGCAATCAAACCCATCAAGCCAAAAGTATGATCGCCATGCATATGAGTTACAAAAATGCGTCTAATCTGAGAGCTTTTGAGATCGCTTTTTTGTAATTGATGTTGTGTTCCTTCTCCACAGTCAAATAACCAGATTTCAGCACGTTGGGGTAATCTTAGAGCTACACTGGATACATTACGCGATCGCGTGGGAACGCCAGAACTTGTACCTAAAAAAGTTATTTCCACAGAGTCTTATCATTGTCTTATCTCACTCGATCATCTTAACAAGAATTACTTCTTTCGATTTCTCATCTCTAGAGAATTTGAGATAAAAACTTTTTACTCCTGTCTTCTTTGGGGTTGCTAAAAAACTCTTGAGGTGTAGCCACCTCGACGATCGTACCTTCGTCCATAAAGACAATGCGATCGCTTACTTCTTGAGCAAAACCGACTTCATGGGTAACGCAAACCATGGTCATCCCCTCATCTGCGAGACTGCGCATCGTATCCAAAACTTCTCGCACCATTTCAGGATCTAGGGCCGAGGTTGGTTCGTCAAATAACATTACTTTCGGCTGCATTGCCAAAGCTCTGGCGATCGCTACCCGCTGTTGTTGTCCCCCCGATAGTTGTCCTGGATATTTATGGGCTTGCTCTAAGATACCTACCTTTTCTAATAGTTGTACGGCTATTTCTTCGGCTTTGGCTTTGGAGTGACGGCGTACCCACATGGGGGCGAGGGTAATATTTTTGAGAACTGTTAAATGAGGGAACAAATTAAACTGTTGAAATACCATCCCTACTTCACGGCGAATTGCTTCGATGTTTTTTAAATCGTTGGATAATTTGATGCCATCGACAATGATACTGCCTTTTTGATAGGGTTCGAGGGCATTGAAAGTCCGAATAAAGGTAGATTTTCCCGAACCAGAAGGGCCCATGATCACTACTACTTCTTGTTTTTGGACTTCTAAGTTCACTCCTTTGAGGACATGGAAGTTATTGTCATACCACTTTTCGACATTTTGAGCGATGACGATCGAGTCAGAATTTTTCATGAGAATTTTAGCAACGAAAAATTAGCAACGAGGAATGATGCTATATGTACTGTATTGTAGTGATTTTTGTAACTGGTAATTGATAATTGGTAACAGAAAAAAAACCGCAGCGATGTTTGTGGTTAATGAGTTAGATTAGACCGACAATAATCGAGCCAGATCCGAGAGCGTCATTTGCTCGCTCGGTCGAATCTTAGCAAGCAACTATTTATGATTATCTATTAATTTTGTTTACTAAAGTATTTAATGCTAGAATTACCATAATTAAAATATATGTATTACATCAAAAAATCAACATAACATTAATGTCACCAGTCCACGTGAATGTAAATCAACAAGCCAAAACGGAGGAAACAATAGCAAAAAAAGTTTTAAATCTAGCTTATCAACGAGAAACCTCCACTTTGATAGCCACTGTTCGCGAGCGCTCTAGTTCTCTTACAGAACTCGATGATTTGTGGTATCTACACGATTTATTGAGTTCTAAAAGATACGAAATAGAAGGCAAGTATGAATATAATCCTTCTACTTTTGTTTTCGATCTCGCCCAATTGGTAAAAGAAGGATGGCTAAATCTCGATGAGCTAAAAGATTTTCAACCAGAAGTGCGATCCAAAATATCGGCACTAGCAAGAATGTAAATTTTTATTCGATACAATTAAATATTCAATCAACAAGAGTTGGAGCTATAACCTGTTTAGGTTTTATGTCCAACTCTTTGTTATTTGGAATTAAATTTGCTTGCAGGATTAACTTAATACATTCTCCTTATATATTTATGCTGCCTGGGTCGATCGCGAACCAGGTTGTGCTGTCGCAGTTCCTCGTGCCACGACTTCTATGGATGCGATTAAAAGAGCTAAACAATGGATAAATATCTCTTTAGTCTATATAAATAATTTTGTAAAGCTTTTTCCTGAAATTTTTAATATAATTACAGTCAGCGCAATATTTTTCAATCACGGAACCTTGATATCAGCCTATTTATAAAGTTGTTGCAACAAAAATTTATATTATTTATAATCATACGTAACAATACTTAATGAGGTAGAAACTGATGGAAAACCAAGAAAACAAATTCGGCTTTACTCAATTTGCAGAAGTTTGGAACGGTCGCTTGGCGATGTTCGGCTTTGTTACAGCTGTGGTAGTAGAATACTTCACTGGTCAAGGAATTCTTGGTCAGCTAGGAATCATGTAGTTCTTAGGTCGTCTCCTAATTTCAACTATCACCAACTTGCACTTATAGATTAAATAGATTCTAAACATCAAAAGAGCTTGACACAACCAGTATAAGAGTTGTTCGTCAAGCTCTTTATTTTATTTTTGGAGCGTAAGTACACAATTGGCGATCTGGCCATCTTACGGGCCTGGGGCAACCCCAGGCCCCTTGTCATACCAGTTCTCAAAAGTCATTGGAGACTTAGTTTTAATTCAAAATTCAAAATTCAAAATTCAAAAACTAAACATAGTAGGGATTTTAAGAATTTTAATTAATAAAAAATAATTTGCTATCTTTCTAGCTAGTTTCGAGAAATGGTATCATCAGCAACATGAGCTTTGTTGGTCGTAATGCTAAATCCGAACTAACGGATAATGCCTGAAAAGATAAATTATTTCAAATCCCTTCGAGCAATTTCCGTAGCAAAATTGTTCGATGATTAAAACTTTAGAAATTTTTTTGCCGAAAAGATCGGTTGTTTTTGGCTGACAATCCTTACAGATTCTAGTCTGAGATGTATTCGACTATTTAAGTCAGGGAGGATACAATCGTATAGTGCAAACCAACTTAACTTATTAGTATCTCTCAGATTAGTAAACATTTATTTCTGAAGAAAGATGCTGCATATTTAAGAGATCGGATAAAACTAGTGCTAGATTGTAGAGTATAAATGCTTAGTCAAACTATCTAGAACCAGAAATTTCTCCCGAAGCGATCGCTTACTAAGATTGCTTCAGAGATTTTTCTTGGCAGAGTGTAAATAGATCGCTAAAGCTAGATAGATGTACGTGGCATAATATAACTTGAATTAACATAAGAGGACTAATATGAGCGATATACAAGAACAAATACAAAAAGAAAGAGAAGCTGCAAGAACAGTTTGCAGTACTGAAGGAGCAACCTCGGCAGAGTGTGCCAATGCTTGGGATACAGTAGAAGAACTTTCCGCAGAAGCAGCACACCAAAAGCAAAAAGCTCCTCAAAAAACTTCTCTAGAGCAATATTGTGATGATAATCCTGATGCTTTAGAATGTCGAGTTTATGAAGACTAAAACTATTTTGGGTAGATTTAAAGTCTCTAAATAGATCTTATTCCGCACCTGATTTTCTAGATAGGGTGCGGTTTTTGCATAATTACCAGAGTTAAACCATCCACAGCCTAAGATTAACTTTTAATGATTTAGTTAGAAGACGAGAATTTTTATCCTTTTTGGTTAAAATTATGGAGACTCAGATAAGAAGCCGTTTATGCAATTGTGTCGATGGATAACAATCTTGTAGGACAAACTATTCAGGGACGTTATTACGTCGTCAAACAACTAGGGCGGGGTGGTGTAGGAGTCACTTTTTTAGCTCAAGACCAACAGTGTTTTGATAGTCAATGCGTCGTCAAACAACTAAAGCCCAAATCTGCTAATGCTAAAACCTTAGAAATAGCCAGACGGTTATTCAATCGAGAAGCAGAAATTATGAATCGTCTGGGACATTGCGATCGCATTCCTCGATTGTTGGCTTATTTTGAACACCAAAACGACTTTTTTTTAGTCCAAGAATTAATTGAAGGACACGATCTCAGTCAAGAAATAATTGCGGGCGAATCTTGGTCGGAAGAGAAAACTATTGTCCTGCTCAAAGATATCCTCGAAGTATTGCTAATCGTACAGCAATACAGCGTTATTCATCGCGACCTCAAACCTTCCAATCTCATGCGTCGCGACAAAGATGACAAGATAGTCTTGATTGATTTTGGTTCGGTCAAACAAGTAAGCACCCAGATTATTGATGCAGCAGGGGAAGTCAAACAAACTGTAGCAGTTGGCACAAAATCTTATATGCCAATGGAACAAATGATGGGTCGTCCTGGATTTTATAGTGATATTTATGCGGTCGGTATTATTGCCATCCAAGCATTAACAGGAGTACAGCCCAAAAAATTTACCATCGATCGCCATGGCGAAATTATTTGGCGTACTTTGTTGGATAGTCAAGTTCACTATCAACCAAAATTTCTCAATATTTTGGATAAGATGGTGCGCTACCGCCATCAAGAAAGATACAATTCCGCAGGAGCTGTTTTATCTGACTTAGAACAATTAGACGCGGAAGAAAATAATAATAAAGCAACAGTTTTAGTCTCTAATCCTAGCTCTCCAACCGCTACCGCCAAGTCTTCTTTAACTCAAACTCAACCTAACACCGAAGTTGAGCGGGAAACCAAAATTATTCGCGGTCAATCGCAGCCACTCAATAGTCAACAAAATTTAATTGTCGGTAATAATCACCTTAATAATACTTCCGAATCTGGAGCCTTATCCTCACCACCATCTCAATTCAAACTATTTGCTGGTGTTGCTACGGCTGTTACTGTTCTGATTGGTAGTATAGGGGCATGGCTGTTGTTTGCTCAAAGGACATCTGAGCCAGAAATTCAATTATCCCTCTACGAAAACATCAACCAGGGTTTTAAAGTAGATTATCCCCAGGTATGGTCAAAACAAAATCGAGATGATTTTTTTGCTACGGGGGTAGTGTTTTTCTCTCCCCTAGAAGATGATTCCGATAAGTTTAAGGAGCGAGTCAGCGTCTTGGTAGAAAATTTATCTAGCGATATGTCTTTGGCTGAATATACCGACGAGTCGATCGCCGAAATTGAAAGATTATCAGACCCTAACGTCGGTCAAGCACGAGAAATTAATCTCGGTGCAGAGGAAGCAAGACAGGTAGTATATATTGGCCAAGAGAATGGCAAACCTGTAAAAAGGATGCAAACCTGGTCGGTCAAAAACGAGCGGGCTTATATAATTACTTATACCGCTCGACCCGATAGCTACGACCAGTATCTACCTACAATAGAAAAAATGATTGAATCTTTTGAAACTATCAATTAGTTCTTCGCTTTTTAGGCAGGAAGGTTGATTTCGTCTTTTCCTCCTAAACCGAAAGCTTCATGAACTGCTTGCAGAGCTTTAACCCCCTCTGTTTCGTCGATTACACAACTAATTTTTATTTCAGAAGTAGTAATCATTTGAATATTAATTTTTTCTTGAGCCAAGGCCGCAAAAAACTTAGCAGCTACTCCTGGATGAGAGATCATTCCCGCACCGACAACGCTTAATTTGGCGATCGCGGTATCTCCAGAAACATCTCCACAGCCAATTTGGTCTTTTAACTGGGTAATTACTTGACAGGCTAAGTCCGCATCATTCTGTGCCACGGTAAAGGCAATATCACGAGTCGGAAGATCGTTGATAATATGACAACGTTGAGATTGAATAATCGCATCAACGCTGATATTTTTCTGGGCTAGTAAAGAGAAAATTTGAGCGGCCATCCCTGGTTTATCTGGTACATGACGAATCGCAATTTGAGCCTGATTGTTGTCTAAAGCCACACCTCTAACTGGAGGGTGTTTTCCCTGATAGTTTCTCGCGGTAATTTCCTTTTGGGAACTTAAATCCACATCAAATGCTAAAGACAACAGATGTAGGGCGCGATCGCAGTCTGACTCGTCGATGACACAACTGACTTTGACTTCTGAAGTAGAAATCATCTGGATATTAATCTTGGCATCCGCCAAGACTTTGAACATTTTGGCAGCTATTCCAGGACGACCGATCATCCCCGCACCAGATATTGCTACTTTGGCAATTTGCCGATCTACCATTACTTCCGCTTCTTCTAGAGCATTTATATGACTGCGTAGAGAGGGAGCGATCGCTTCTGTTACTGCTTCGGCTTGTTTTAAAACTTTGTTAATAACTGTAAAAGCAATATCATTACTATTCCCTTCGTGAATTGATTGAATAATCAAATCGACATCGATGTTTTGGCGAGAAATCTCGCCAAATAGACTAGCAGCGATCCCAGGACAATCTGGCACGCGCAAGAGAGCGACTTTTGCCTGATCTCGATCTATTTCTACTCCGTCTACAGCTTTGGCAATTTCCATTCCCTGTAACGAACGAGGTTGGGGCAAACGAGAGACTACTTTAGTACCAGGCCGCTCGCTCCAGCTAGATAAGACTATCAAAGGCATCCCATAATTACGAGCAATTTCTACCGCCCGGGGATGGAGTACTTTCGCGCCTAAACTCGCCAACTCTAACATCTCATCGGCAGTAATTTCTGACATCAGTTGAGCAGAAGGTACGAGACGAGGATCGGTAGTCAGAATCCCAGGAACATCGGTATATATCTCACAGCGATCGGCTTTTAAAGAAGCTGCTAATGCCACGGCAGAAGTGTCCGAACCACCTCTACCGAGAGTAGTAATTTCTAAATCGGGGGTACTGCTGACTCCTTGGAAGCCTGCCACTACGACCACTTCACCTTTATTAAGATGTCTTTCTAGACGATCTGTGCAAACCTGCAAAATTCTGGCGCGACTATGCTCTGCTTCAGTGACAATCCCTACCTGTGCGCCCGTTAGGGAGATAGCTGGCTGTCCCAATTCTTGCAAAGCCATACTCAATAAAGCGATCGTCACCTGCTCTCCTGTGGATAACAACATATCCATCTCGCGACGACAAGGATTGCTGGACACCTCGTTTGCCAACTTCACCAAAGTATCGGTAGTCTTGCCCATTGCCGAGACTACCACTACCAAACTATTTCCTTGCTGTACTGTTTTTCGGATTCTATTGGCAACAGCCTGGATCCGTTCTACCGAACCAACAGATGTACCGCCGTATTTCTGAACCACCAACGCCATAATTTTTTCTTTTTACCCCAGAGGCATCGCTTATATTATCAGTTATCTGCTACAAGATTCTAGTGATTTGTTGAATTTTCGGCAATATACATTTGCAAATTACGAAATCAACAATAGCAATGATTGACATTTAAGTTTATCAAAACTTTATAGCATACTTTACAGTTTTGATAATTTTAATTCTTCAATTTGCTCTACAATCAAACTAAAATCTAAATTAGATGGTCGCAGATTGCCAATTGATTAGTACATCTGACTGATGCAGATGGAAAAAAGTTTCTTAAATAATATGGCTCGTTACAGTAATTCCAAGTACACAGAATGCAGATGCGATTATCGCTGCTGGTGGCGATCGCATTTTTTATGGTGGCAATGCGATGAATTATCTGGAAAAGCCCAGAGAATTGGTGGATTTACCTGGTTATGGTAAACCTGTCACTATTACCCAGGCTGCCGTTGCTAGAGCAAAGGTGAGCAAAAATAAGCAGAAAATTGTTAATCTGCAACCATCTCCTTCTTTGATTGGCGAACGCAGTTTTAATTTTGTCGAATTGCTGCTGGAAACTGTTCATAGATTGCAAGCAACGGGCAAAGAACCTTTGCCTGGAGGTTTTAAGCGGATTAATATTTCCCGTTATGGTACTGCGAGAATGAAGCGATCGATGCGGGACTTGGATTGGTTTTTGCGTTACATTACCTATGCGATCGTAGCGGACAATCCCAGTATTTTGACGGTCAACGCCAGGGGTTTGCGGGGAGTGATTCCTGAAGATGTCACGGTGGCGACTGTCGTGGCATTAAAAGAGATGTGCTGGAAGACTTTAAGTTATTTTCCTGAAGACTTAGAAGCCCGCAACATTATTCAATATTATTTTGATGTTTTGATTAAAGCCTATGAAGTGGAAAAGCCCGCTGACAGACTACGGGAAGGAGTATCTAACCAGCAGCAGGGTTTAAAACTACCCCAAAGCTATTGGTTGGCAGCAGAGTCTCGACCAAAGATGGCGATGAAGCCCAATCTATCCCAAGCCGATAAACAGGCTGTAATTAGGGCAGCCTACCAACAGGTGTTTAGCTGCGATCTTAAACGTACCTATGGCATGGCTTTTTCAGAATTGGAATCTCAGGTAACAGGGGGCAAGATCTCCATTAAAGAGTTTATCCGTAGTCTGGGCAAAACTCGTCTTTATCGTAGATTGTGTTACGAACCCTATCCGATTTCTAGAGTTATCGAACTGGCATTCGGTCACTTTTTGGGACGGGGTTTGAGTTCTATTGAAGAGTTTAGAGATTATTTTGAGATTATTTCTCGTGGTGGTTTACCAGCATTAATTAACGCTTTAGTAGACTCGGTAGAATATGGGGATTACTTTGGAGAAGAAACCGTCCCCTATCCCAGAGGTTTGGGGCAAGAAGCTCAGGAATGTCGCAACTGGGGAGCGCAGCTAAACCTGTTTAAATATAGTGCCTCTGTGCGTAAAGTACCGCAGTTTCTGACTTTGTTTGGCAACTATCAACAGTCTTTACCCAATCAACATCCCTATGGAGTGGGTAACGATCCTCTAGAGACTCAGTTTGGCGCGATTTTCCCCGCAGAAAATCGCCACGGTTATGCTCGACCTACAGCTTTTGGTAAGGACGATCGACGGTTACTGATTGATTCGGCTTTGGGCAAGCAAAATGTGAATAATACTCCCCCATCAGCCCAGAAAACCCTTAAACTCGATCGCCTTAATTCCAATGGCAAACAAAATATCAATCTCGCCTATCATTCTCCCGAAGCCATTATCAAGGGTGGTTATCGTCAGGTTTGGGGACAAGAACCCTATTCTGGTCAGAATTTAACTGTGGCGGAAACTAAACTCAAGGGTGGGGAGATTTCTGTCCGCGAGTTTGTCCGCCAGTTGGCTAAATCTTCCAAGTTTCGCAGTTTATATTGGGATCGGCTCTATGTTACCAAGGCAATTGAATCTATTCACCGTCGTTTATTAGGTCGTCCTACCCAGGGACGCTCGGAAATGAATCGCTACTACGATCTCTGCTCTAAACAAGGCTTTTATGCTTTGATCGATCGAATCTTAGACAGCGATGAATACTTGGAAGCTTTTGGCGAAGATACAGTCCCTTACGAACGTTATCTTACCAGCAAGGGATGGACAGAGCGCTCGCTCCGTCAACCGACAAATTGGACTGAGGCTCAACTTAATCGCACAATCACTGCGGGGGAAGTGGTGGCAGAAAAAATTAGAGCAGATCGCGAAAGGCTGTCTCGTCTAAATTCAGATAATGGTCGCGTTACCGACAAAGTAAGTCCAACCAACCAAGAAACAACAGTCAAAGAAGCGATCGCTCCTGAAACCAACTCCAGTATTGCCCCCAATCCTAATTCAACTCCTTCATCACCCGAACTTCCCGTTACAGAAGCAACTCCCCAAGAAGATAAAAGCCATGAGTATAGTCAAACAACTGATTCTTAATGCCGATGAAGAACTCCGTTACCCCAACCTCAGCGAAATTCATCAACTACAAAATTTTTGTCATACAGGAGCAAATCGCATTCGCATTGCCAGAATTTTAGCCGATAACGAAACTAGACTAGTACAAAGAGGTTCTCGTAGATTCTGGAAAAAATGCCCCGTCACCCCTAGCAATAGCGGAAACATGAGAAAAACCAATTCTTGTCAGCGCGATCAAGGTTGGTATATCCGTCTGATTGCCTATTGCGTACTGGCTGGCAACAATCAGCCATTAGATGAGATCGGTATCGTTGGTATGAGGGAGATGTATCAGTCTCTTGGTATTCCTCTAGGCAACTGGGTAGAAGCCTTGCGCTGTCTCAAGGAAGAAGCGATCGCTCTCCTCAGCAATGAAGATGCAGCCGAAGTTATTCCCTATTTCGACCATCTGATTCAATCCCTTGCCAATCCAGGCCCTCCCTATCGAATCAATGATGGTTCGGGGTGAACGGTCATTAGTCATTAGTGATTGAACCTTGAGCATTGGTTGTTAATCTTTACTCTTCTTCGCTTTCATCTTTTATCTGCCCTCCCATTTTACTTGACTTTTCCAAACGTTGATGATGACCATACAACGCTGGTATCTATCCTCGTGAGAAATTCCTGCGTTGTATTTATCTAGATCGTATTTAAAAAAATGTAGAAACCCAACATCTATAAGCTATGGAAGGGTTGCACGCGCTTAGTTTAACCCAACCCAAGAAGTCTCTTGTTAATGCATGAGAATTGGTATAATATCTGCGCCTTCAGTATCCTTAGCCAGGGCGATCGCTTGCTTCCCTTAAAGATAAATCCCCCGCACTAAAGTCGCCATCGTTCTCGTCTTCAGCGAGCGAAACTATAAATTCTTGTCTCATTTTTCTCGTTTATATTTTTCTGAAGATGGTCGGTAAAGTTAGAGTTTTCTTAATTAGTTTTCGTGGCTTAACTAGCTGTGTGTACTTGAGACTACTTTAACGAGCCAAATTAGTTAAGAAACTTTTTTCCATCTGCATCAGTCAGATGTACTAATCACTTGGCAGTCTGCGACCATCTAATTTAGATTTTAGTTTGATTGTAGAGCAAATTGAAGAATTAAAATTATCAAAACTGTAAAGTATGCTATAAAGTTTTGATAAACTTAAATGTCAATCATTGCTATTGTTGATTTCGTAATT
>JASJEI010000257.1 GCA_030064795.1 Pleurocapsa sp. MO_226.B13
CTTTCACAGAAGCTTGCATCAACGAAATCTTCCGCCACTCTTCTGCTACTATTATGCCCGCCATCACTTACGCTACTTCCACTGATACTACCTTGTCGGGTTACTCTATTCCCCAAAACACTACCGTACTTGTCAATTACTATGGTCTGACTCGTGATGAGCGCTATTGGGAAGAACCAGAGCAATTTAACCCCTATCGGTTTTTGGATGAAAACGGCAAATTTAGAAACGACCTTCTTGATAAGTTTTATCCGTTTGGAGTCGGAGCTCGTAGGTGCTTAGGTGAGTATTTAGGACGTCTTCAAATCTTTACCTTCTTCACTAACCTTGTTCATAAATGCAAATTTGAAAAGGCACCGGTCGAGGAATTGAGCCTTGAACCTCAACCAGGAACCTTTTTAAGTCCAGAGGACTATAGAGTTGTAGTAAAACCTCGCTTTTAGCCTCTAGGAATTGAATGACGAATAGACGGCTAGATATTAGTCATTAATCATTTCATTTAGACAGACTAGATCTGGCCGATAAAGAGTTTTATTTGTCCACAACACAAGGAAATATTCAATAGACTTCAGCAGAAATATTTCAGCTGCACTAAGAAAAGACCAAACTATCACAGGAGATTTACCACCGTGCATCCCCAAAAAAAACAGCCCATTAGAGGTAATTTACAAACATTTACCCATTACACGGGAACAAAAAATTTAAATGGTTTTCAGAGGATGTTAATGAAAGCTAATGGCACAGTTACAGCTATGTTAGAAGCTTACTTATCTGAGCCAATTCAAGTAGTTAAACTCTCAGAAAATCTAGCTAAGATAGAACTTAAATTGCCACACATTCAATTGAATCCAGAAGAGCAAGTTATTGCCAGAAAAGTCCTTCTTCAAGGGAAGAAGAGCAGTCGTAATTTTATCTATGCTGATTCACTTATCCTGATTAATAACCTAGAGGAACGATTTAGGTATCAACTGCTGAACACCAATATACCAATTGGCAAGCTTTGGTCAGAGCAAAAAGTTGAAACTTTTAAAGAAATCATAGACTCTGGCATAGAGCCAGCCAAGGAATTGTCGAATTATTTTGGTATTGAACCTGAGGAAAATCTACTTTTTCGCACCTATTCTGTGTCCTCTCAAGGTAAAATCACGATGATTATTACTGAAAAGTTTCCTGAGCATTATTTTGCGCCACAAGTTCCCTTAGCGTCTTAAGATTGAATAACTGGTGAGTTCATTATCCCATATCAGCGAGCGCCAAGATCAGATCAGCAATGCTTTGAGTAGCTACGTTAAAGCAAGGAATTTAGGTTACGTCGAATTTAGGTAATCGCGATCGCATTTTGATAAAACACTCAGGTGTTCGTTCTCAAGAAATTTACTATCACCAATATACATGAGCAAGCTTTGTTGCTTGGGCTAATCCAGATAGCTAACGGGTTTCATGATTCTCAGAGCTAGATAACAGACCTTCGATGATCACCGTTATTACTCATTGTTTTAAAGCCCAGAGCTTGGATATTTCATCCCTTAATTGAGCAAAGCTGAGTTGATGATAATTCTCAACGGTCTTTGCTAATCAAAAACTTCAACTAATGTGAGAATATGTATGCTCAAGCAAAAAAAATCTCGGCGAACAGAAAAAGTCAACCTAAACAGCCAGAGCCAATTTATCCCCAAATTTTTCTACCTTGCTGCTAAAACGGTGTTTTCTCAATACTTTATTCGCGTCAGCATCTTAGTTGCTCTGACTGTCTGGACTGTCTGGTTAATTATTACTGGTCCTACCCTCGCCCTCTCTAATCTGATGGCTAACTGGGAGGCTGCCATAACTATGATTTTTGGTTCTATGGTAGCAGGCGGTACGAGTATGGGTGGGGGAGCAGTTGCTTTTCCAGTTTTTACCAAAGTGCTGCACGTTCCTCCCTCGGAGGCAAAAGTCTTTTCTCTAGCTATTCAAAGTATTGGAATGAGTGCAGCCTCATTGACCATTGTGGCAATGAAAACCAAGGTAGAGTGGCGGTTCATCCGTTGGGCAAGTCTTGGAGGTGTTCCTGGCATTATCTTAGGCTCAGTCTTTTTAGCTCCAGTTCTGCCCTCAAATGTAATCAAATTTTCTTTCACAATGATGGTCTGCAGTTTTGCGCTCGTTTTGTTTGCTTTAAATCGTACAAGAAGGAGGCGAAATTTAGCTATCCCTTCTTGGGGAACAAGAGAACAAGTTTTCTCTCTAGTAGCAGGACTTTGGGGAGGAGTTGTCAGTGGTTTAGTCGGCAGTGGTATGGATATTGTTGGTTTTTCCGTCATGATATTACTGTTCGGCTTGTGCGAAAAGGTTAGTACTCCGACCTCAGTTATTTTAATGGCTATCAATGCCGTAGTTGGTTTTATCCTTCATCAATACTTTGTTGGTGACTTTGTCGAGCCTGTAACTAATTATTGGCTAGCAGCAGTACCAGTAGTTGTAGTCGGTGCCCCAACAGGTGCTATGTTGTGCAACTTGATGAAACGAAAAACCATTTCCAGGATACTTATTGGTCTGATCTTAATTGAGTTCGTTAGTTCTTTTCTACTTATTCCTTTAACTGCCAAGCTTCTCTGTTCTTCTCTGTTAGTGTTTGCCATCTTCTCATTAATTTATTACTGGATGTATAAAAGCCAAATCTATGTTGCTCCCAGTTTTATTCGTGAGAGATACTGATTTTTTTGCTCGACATGAGTGCATTCGTATTCTTAAACCAGGGGGAAGAATGTTCTTTTCCGAATTTCTCGCAGAAGCCTCAGTAACGGACATAATGAATTTTGCAAAGCATGTAAGAATCCCAGGTTTACTCAAACCCACCTTTTCTCGTTTTCTTCATAACAAACACAAAAAACTGGTTCCAGACGAAGCAGATATAGAAAAATGGGAAAAAGAGCTTTCTTCAAAGGGTTTTGCCTTTTCAGAATATTTGCATGGATATCCATTTTTTATTTTAAAACTTGATAAAAAATAGAAAATTCCTGTAAATGTCTAGCTTTTCTGTTTTTCTCTCTTCGTTTTTGTTGTCTTTTCATCAATTTATTACTAGATGTTCAAAAGCAGAATCTATGTCGCTCCCAGTTTTGTCCGTGAAAACCAACACTAATTTATTTTCTGATACTTTTCTCAAAATCAAGGAGATTTAAGCCAATGATTATCATAATGAAAACTGATACCCCTAACTTAGAAATTCAAAGAATTATCCAAGAATTACAAAGTGAGAGTATTACACCCGAACAAATTGTCGGTAAACACAAAGTCATAATCGGTTTAGTAGGAGATACTGCCAGTCTTAATCCTCAACACCTTCAACAAATAAGTCCTTTCATTGAGAAGGTGATGAGAGTTGATAAGCCTTTTAAAAGAGCGAGTTTAGAATTTCGGCATGGAGAACTAACCGAAATATTTGTTCCTACTCCTAATGGAGTTGTGGTTTTCGGTCAAAATCATCCAATTGTTACAGTAGCTGGTCCCTGTTCCGTAGAAAATGAAGCAATGATTGTGGAGACAGCGCAGCGAGTCAAAGCAGCAGGAGCGCAGTTGTTGCGAGGTGGAGCTTATAAGCCTAGAACTTCACCTTATTCTTTCCAAGGACATGGTGAGAGTGCTTTAGGTTTACTAGCTAAAGCTCGCGAGATTACAGGTTTGGGGATCGTCACTGAAGTAATGGATTCGGCCGATCTTCCTAAAGTTGCGGAGGTGGCTGACATCATCCAAATTGGGGCTCGTAATATGCAAAATTTCTCACTTTTGAAGCAAGTAGGAGCCATTAATAAGCCTGTTTTACTCAAACGAGGAATGGCAGCCACCATTGAAGATTGGCTGATGTCCGCCGAGTATATTTTGGCAGCAGGGAACCCCAATGTGATTTTGTGTGAGCGAGGAATTCGCACCTTCGATCGCAAGTATACTCGCAATACTCTCGATCTGGCTGCCGTTCCCGTCCTGCGCAGTCTAACTCACTTACCTATTATGGTTGACCCCAGCCATGGTACAGGAAAAGTAGAGTATGTACCCACAATGGCTAAAGCTGCGATCGCTGCTGGGGCAGATTCTCTGATGATTGAGGTTCACCCCAATCCGGCTAAGGCCCTCTCAGATGGTCCTCAGTCTCTCACATTGGAAGGATTTGAGGAATTCATGAAGGAAATGACTTATTTTGCCCAATACTTTGGTCGCTCGAATCAAAACAGCCGATGGAAAAACCAAGATCGTCAGTCCGCTCGTGACCGTCACCATAGCTTGATTGTCTAATGCGATCGTTAGACTTCTTGCCTAAATCTAGAAAAAAAAGGAGAAAAATACATGAAGTTTCTGTTTTTGACCGCTTCAGCGACCGGTCACGTCAACCCAACATTACCAGTTGCTCAGGAATTGGTTGCTCGTGGTGAGGAGGTAGTCTACTACACCACCGATAAGTTCCAGGCACGGGTAGAACGTACTGGTGCCACCTTCCGACGCCTTGACGACATCTTTAATACCCCTGCTGATGAGATTGCCAAGTTCCAGAAAAATTGGCAGGAAAACTCTCCGGCATTACTGGAAGATGTCATGCGAGTAATGCTTCGGTATGTGACTAACACCTTACCCAGGGTGCCAAAAATGCTGGAGCAGTTGCGAGCCGAGGAGTTCGATGCTATTGTCTGCGATCCAATGTGTGCGTGGGGACGCGCCCTTGCTGAGATGTCGGGATTGCCCACAGCTACATTCTACGGCACCTTTGCCATGACCAAGAACTCCCCCCTTCTACGTCAAATGTTGTCAAGACCCAAAAAATTACCTTCTCTAAAGACGGTAGTTGCTATGCTTCGGCTTCAGTCGGTCGCCTGGTATATGCACCTGCGCTACGGAATTTCCCTACTAGATCCGAAGAATCTATTCACTGCCTCTGAGAGTCTGAATATAGTCCCTTTGCCCAGGAAATTTCAGCCCGACGCTGATGCCTTTGATGATCGGTATGCTTTCGTCGGTCCTTCAATCTTGCCAAGTGCTGTTGACTATGAGGCTGACTTACCCCTCGAACAACTCGAAGAGCGTCAGACTCTGTACATTGCTATGGGGACTTCCTTTACCAGACCGCAATTCTTTAAGACCTGCCTAAATACCTTTACGAATACCCCCTGGTTGGTGGTGATGGCTACCTGGAAAGATTTAGGTTTCACTAATTCACCATCTAATTTTATCGTACGTCCTCTGGTACCCCAACTCGAAGTGCTAAAACGCGCCAATGTATTCATCACCCACGGTGGTATGGGTTCAGTGATGGGAGCTTTATGGTACGGCGTCCCCTTGGTGGTCGTACCGCAGATGTCAGAGCAGGCTCTCGTTGCAGACCGCGTGGTCGAACTCGGTCTCGGTATCAGGCTCGATCCACCAGATGTAAACCCCGAAGCACTGCGCGACGCCGTAAATACCGTCGATACAGATCCTGCCTACCGCAACCGCGTTGCTGAGATGCAGAGTGCTATGCGGGAGGCAGGTGGCTACCGTCGAGCTGCTGACGAACTCCAGAATTGGCTGTACTCTTCTATGCAGATTCCACGTGGAAGCCAAAATAGAGTCACTGCGCCCCTATCAAATTGACCGGAAATGAGAACCGTACCCTTTGATATCCAGTAGTTTGACGTAAAAGGGTACGGTATACCGCACACCACAAAGTTAAGATGAGAGAGTTTGATGAACATTATCTCCACTAAAATTCCTTTAGAGCGACCCCAATTTAGCGATCGCCTGGCCCCTGACAACATTCCCAATCTTATCCATCAAAGACCAAGCCGGTCAGCCCTTGAAAACAACGGAAGTATTTCCGTGAAGCGAATCTTGATCACCGGCATTGCTGGACAACTCGGTCAGGAACTGCAACGGAGTCTCGCTCCCTTGGGAGAGGTAATTGGCGTTGACCGCAAGACTTTGGATCTGACCCAGCCAGCCGAGATTCGCCAGGTCATCAGTGAATTCAAGCCAGACCTGATTGTCAATGCTGCTGCCTACACGCTGCCTGACAAAGCCGAGACTGAAATTGAACTGGTCAACTCGATCAACGCTTCTGCTCCCACTATCATAGCTGAAGAAGCCCAGAAGCTAGGGGCAACGTTGATCCACATCTCTACAGCCTATGTATTCGATGGTCGGAAAAATACTCCCTACACTGAGGAAGATCTCCCTAACCCAATCAATGCTTACGGTCAATCAAAACTCTTAGGAGAGCAAGGGGTTCAGCAAAAGTGCGAGTGCCATATTATTCTCAGGATTGCTTGGGCTTACAGCACATTTGGCAAGGGTAACTTTGTAAAAACCATGCTCAGGCTAGGAGCAGAGCGCGAAGAACTGCGCGTCGTTGTTGACCAGGTTGGTACCTTCTCGTGGACTAGGGATATTGCTCAAGCTATTGCTCAACTCGGACAACTCCTTAGCCTAGATCGGGCACAAGAGCCTCCTCTTACAGGGGTCTATCACTTCACCAATAGTGGCATTATTAGTCGGTATGACTTTGCTGTCGCCATCTTTGAAGAAGCCCTGCAGCTTGGTTTCCCTTTGAAAGTGCGGCGGGTTGTGCCCATTACCACGCCTGAATATCCCATGCCAGCCAAGCGTCCAGCTTATTCAGCCCTTTCAACTAAAAAAATCTCAGCCGTTTTGGGGACCCATCCCCCCCACTGGCGACAATCACTCAGACAAATGCTCAAACAATTCTACTCTGAAAAATTATGAAAGCACTTATTCTTTCTGGCGGTAAAGGAACGCGCCTGCGCCCCCTTACTTATACTGGTGCCAAGCAAATGGTTCCTGTAGCTAATAAGCCGATTCTCTGGTACGGAATTGAAGCGATCGTTGCGGCAGGTATCACTGATATCGGCATTATCATCTGTCCCGAAACTGGAGAGGAGGTAAAAACTAAAACCGGAAATGGCGATCGCTTTGGTGCCAGGATTACCTATATCCTTCAGGATAAGCCTGCGGGTCTGGCTCACGCGGTAAAAGTGGCACAGCCCTTCTTGGGGAACGCACCGTTTGTGATGTATCTGGGAGATAACCTGATTGAAAATGACCTGCGCCCATTTACAGAACAATTTAAAGCTCACTCCCTGGATGCTTTAACCCTACTGGGTGCGGTTCCTAATCCCAGTGCTTTTGGAGTTGCTAAGCTTGACGAAAATGGGCGAGTCCTACAGCTAGTGGAAAAACCCAAAGTTCCCCCTTCTAATCTAGCACTAGTGGGAATTTACTTGTTCTCTAATACTATCCACCACGCCATTGCCAATATTCAACCTTCCGCCCGAGGCGAACTGGAGATTACTGATGCGATTCAATTCCTGATTGACCAATCTAAAAGAGTAGAAGCCCGTCAACTTGAGGGCTGGTGGTTGGATACCGGTAAGAAAGATGACCTTTTAGAAGCCAACCGAATTATTCTGGATACTCGTATAGAAGCTGCCATCGAAGGTGAAGTTGACTCTAACACCCAGGTAATTGGGCGGGTGCAGATTGGTTCGAGGTCTCGGGTCGTTAATTGCACGATTCGGGGACCAGTGACGATTGGCAGCGACTGCCACCTGGAAAACTGCTTTATCGGTCCTTACAGCAGTGTGGCTGACCAAGTCACCCTGATCGATACTGACCTTGAGCATAGTGTGATTTTACAGGGTGCAAAAGTTGTAGGTATTCAGCAGCGGATCGTTGACAGTGTAATTGGACAGCGTGCCCAGCTTAAGGTAGCTCCTCTACGCCCTAAAGCTTTGCGCTTCCTTATCGGTGATGACTCCCAACTTGAGCTAGTTTGAGAGGTGAAAAGATGACATTTTCTGAACACCAACAGCCAGTATCAAGAGAACCACGTCGATTACTGGTTACGGGTGGTGCTGGATTCATTGGCTCTAATTTTGTCCATTATTGGTGCGAACAGTACAAGAGCGATCGCCTAGTCGTGCTGGATGCTCTTACCTATGCTGGAAACCAAAAGAATCTATCTTCTTTAGCTGGACGGGAAAATTTTCGGTTTGTTCATGGAGATATCTGCGATCGCCCTTTGGTAGATGCTTTACTACAGGAAGAAGAAATTGATACAGTAGCTCACTTGGCTGCTGAATCCCATGTCGATCGCTCAATCTTAGGACCAGATGCGTTTATCCGTACTAATGTTGTCGGCACCTTCACTCTGTTGGAGAGCTTTCGGCATCACTGGGAACATCAGGGACGAACAGAAGAGTATCGCTTCCTCCATGTTTCAACGGATGAAGTCTATGGCAGTCTCAGTCCCGAAGAGCCTCAATTTACTGAAACCACTCCCTACGCTCCCAACAGTCCCTACTCAGCTTCCAAAGCCAGCAGCGATCATCTTGCCCGCGCTTACTATCACACCTATGGTTTACCTACCCTAATCACCAATTGTTCCAATAACTATGGTTCCTACCATTTCCCCGAAAAATTGATTCCCTTGATGTGCATCAACATCTTACTAGGTAAACCATTGCCAGTCTACGGGGATGGACAAAACATTCGGGATTGGCTCTATGTTCGCGATCACTGCCGCGCTTTAGATGTGGTGATCCACAAAGGTCAACCAGGTCAAACTTACAACATCGGTGGTAATAACGAAGTCAAAAATATCGACCTCGTTCACAAGTTATGTGAACTCATGAATGAGTTAGCACCTGACTTGCCTGTGCGTCCTGCCCAAAAACTAATTACTTTTGTCAAAGACCGACCTGGACATGACCGCCGCTACGCCATTGATGCTACCAAAATTAAAACTGAACTCGGTTGGACACCAGCAGAAACTTTAGAAGGAGGACTTCGCCACACAATTGAGTGGTATCTGAGGAACCCCGATTGGTGGCAGCCTTTGCTCTCCCAAGAGTATCAAGCTTACTATCACCAAGTCTATGCATAAATACAATCCGGCGCTTGGGAATTACCGGAAGCCTCGCTGATTGTCGGTACGCAATACGGCTTTTTTGTGACTCACCTGTGATTTTTGAATCCCTGAATCAACCTGAATTTAAACCTGAATCAACCTGAACTTTTCGGGATTTTTTCTACCAACCATTTCCGACATCATAGAGATATATCGAACAGGTTAGTAGGTACTTAGGAGTCACGTAGTAATAAGTTTCCCATTTATGCATATTAATTGAAAGATATAATTTTTGCTGGTCAAAGCATGAGGTTATTTAATCCTTGTTCAAATTAATCTGAAATAGGGAAGTTATTTGTGCGCGACTCCTTAGAGGAAACTTAGGCGATCGCTCTATTTTTTACAGGAGGTGAAACCCAATGTGCTGGTTAAAAAATAAGTCGATCGCTAAAATAATGATTTGGTTAATGGCAGAAATTTTACTTAATTGCCTGGGAATCGATGACTTAGCCGACTATAGCGAGTTCGTTTTTAAAAACAATAAAGATGAAAAGTTAATTATTGAGCTAGTAGAGTCAGGCAAATTAGCAAATACCAATAACAGCAAGAGTTTGAGGCTTTTATGAAAATTTATCAACAAGGCTTGACTCTGCGTCACAGCTAACATTCCCCACAAGACTCTAGGGGAGAGAGGGTATCCCAGGCTATCTATTTTAGTCATTCAACATCTGGTTAATTGCTCCCGTTCTCCACGCTCTCACCTGAAGAAATCTCGAGCGCGAGCGCGCTCTTCGATGAAATCTAACAATCTCACGTTAAGGATTTACTAATTAAGGATTTACGAATAATGAAAACCAACCAACCCCAAGCTATGCAAGGGAAACTGACTGAGGGTAGCGTTAGATTGCATCTAGTCAAACTGACCGTGCCACAGATCATGGGCACGTTTGCACTCGTTGCTTTCAATCTCGTAGATACCTATTTTGTCGCTCAACTAGGAACCAATGAGCTAGCAGCAGTAAGTTTTACGTTTCCAGTCTTCATGACTTTAGGAAGCTTGGCAATGGGTTTAGGGGTCGGGACATCCTCCGTCATCGCCCGTGCCATTGGGCAAGGAAACCGCTATAAAGTGCAGCGGTTGACTACCGATAGTTTGACACTGTCTCTACTTGTTGTCGGCACCTTTATTCTCGTCGGTCTGGGTACAATTGAGCCACTGTTCGCGGTTTTGGGTGCTGGACCTGATGTTATCCCTCTAATCCGAGACTACATGGAAATATACTACCTCGGATTGAGCTTTATTTTAGTTCCCATGATGGCAAGCGCGGCTATCCGTTCCTCTGGAAACTCCATATTTCCTGGTCTAATGATGATGGTTGCTACCAGTATCAATTTGGTACTAGATCCTTTGCTGATTTTTGGCTGGAGCGGTTTTCCAGCCTTAGGAATTCAAGGAGCAGCCTTGGCGACAGTCTTCTCTAACTTCATAGTCTTGGTCGCATTCTTAATTTTCCTCGATCGGAAACGGATGATTCTATTCAACTTGCCGAAATTTAAGGAAGTCTTTAAATCCTGGAGAAACATTCTTCATATTGCTATACCTTCTACTGCCACACATATGATTAAACCCATTTCTATGGGTTTGATCGTGAGTATGATTGCCTTTTACGGTAGTGATGCTGTAGCTGGCTTTGGCATTGCCTCGCGGCTGGAAGGATTGGCATTTATAGTCTTTATCGCCTTATCAACAACTGTTGGTCCAGTAGTCGGACAAAACTGGGGGGCTGGGAAGTTGGCTCGCGTTAATCAAGCTTTTCTCTTAAGCATCCAATTTTGCTTAATTTGGGGCGTTCTTATAGCGATAGTTCTTGGTCTTGCCTCTCCTTGGCTCGCATCACATTTTGACAACAATCCTGACGTGGTCTCCGTCACCGCTGCCTATATGGCGATTGTCCCGATTAGCTATGCAGCTTCGGGCATCATCCAGATTTCTAGCTCGACTTTTAATGCAATGGGAAAACCTTTACCATCAGTCGCGCTCATGCTCACCCAGACGCTCATTCTTTACGTGCCATTGGCTGCAGTTGGAAGCCAACTTTTCGGCGTTAACGGAGTCTTTGCTGCCGTCTGTTTCTCCAATGTGGTCGTTGGTCTGGTAGCGTTTGCCTGGAATCGTAAAACTTGCCAAGTTATGACTGCAGAATTTCCTGACAGTAATCGGCGCAGATTCTAGCCCACGCGGTTTACTCGTGGGATGAAAACTAGTCAGCATCTAAAGGTGCTTAGGACTATTAGTTGAAAAGAACAGAAATACTACGATGAAATTCAGACACCGTTCCCTAAATACTCGAATAAATACCAATATACCCGATTTTAATGCTATGGAGCTTCATGGAACTCCGACGGGAATTCCACCCGACAACCAGCCACAAAAGTGGCTCGATCTGGCATTATTTTTGATGACCGGTGGTCGTGAGCTCACAGAAACAAAATAAAATATCGAGAGCTTTTAGCTGCGTCGGGCTTTAAGCTGACAAAGCTTATCTATACCCAGTCTCCCAGTAAAGGTTTTCCCTACTGACTTATGGTTAAAACACCGATTCTTAAGGATTAAAACTTATGTATACCAAAACCACTAATCTCTACATCCGTTCTTTGACAAGCCTTAGTCTTAAGGACTTTCCCCTTGTTGGCGGCAAAAACGCTTCTTTAGGAGAAATGATGCAGGCTCTTGAGTTTGAAGGCATTCAAATCCCTAAAGGTTTTGCCATCACAGTAGATGCCTATCGAGATTACCTCAAAGCCAATAACTTGACTGAAAAAATCAAGTTCTACCTCACAGAACTCGAACAGGGCAATATTTCCCTGGAAAAAGCAGGGAAATTTATCCGCCGACTCTTCTACCAGTCTCCCCTCCCAGAGTCAATTCAAACCGAAATTACCAATGCCTATGCCGAACTATGTCGCTTTTATCACACCGAGCGAGTAGACGTTGCTGTCAGAAGTAGTGCTACTGCTGAAGATTTACCCAATGCTAGTTTTGCCGGTCAACAAGAATCTTATCTCAATATCTGTGGAAGTGGCGAAGTTCTCGAAGCTTGTCGCAAGTGCTATGCTTCTCTCTTTACAGACCGCGCCATCAGCTATCGCAATACCAAAGGCTTTGACCATCTCGAAGTAGCCCTCTCCATCGGGATTCAAAAGATGGTTCGGTCTGACTTGGCTAGTGCGGGGGTGATGTTTTCCATCGATCCAGAAACTGGATTCAATAACATTATTTTGATTACAGGTGCGTGGGGATTAGGGGAAAATGTGGTTCAAGGAACTGTCAACCCAGATGAATTCCGCGTCTTCCAACCTCTATTAGATCGACCATCACTACAACCCATCATTGAGAAAACCCTTGGTTCTAAGGAGAAAAAACTGATTTATGCCCAAGGTATTTTTCAACAGACTCGTCAGGTGGAAACCTCTGGTTGTGAACGCCAATCCTTAATTCTTAGAGATGCGGAAATCCTGCAGTTGGCACAGTGGGCAAATCGCATTGAAGAACATTATGCTCGACCAATGGATATTGAGTGGGCAAAAGATGGTATTACAGGGGAGTTATTTATTCTTCAGGCTAGACCAGAAACCGTCCAGTCTCGCCAGAGGCAAGGGATTCTCAAAACCTATCAACTCAAGCAGTCCCATCAACCAATATTAACTGGATTGAGTGTTGGAGCGGCGATCGCCACAGGGAAAGTTTGTTTGATTGAAGATGCGGAACAGATCGACCAATTTGAAGATGGGGCAATTTTAGTTACCAAAATGACTGACCCCGATTGGGTTCCTGTCATGAAACGTGCTGCGGGTATCGTCACCGATTCTGGAGGACGCACCTGTCATGCTGCTATTATCAGTCGCGAATTGGGTATTCCTGCCGTTGTTGGGACGGGAAGAGCAACCCAATTATTGCAGCAGTATCAGGAAATTACTATTTCCTGTGCAGAAGGGGATAGAGGACAAATCTATAATGGCATTTTGGACTACGAGCAATCAGAAGTCAGTTTAGAGGGAGTCCCAGAAACTAAGACCCGCATTATGCTCAACATCGCCAGTTCGGCAGCAGCTTTCAAATGGTGGAAGTTACCAGTCAACGGTATTGGTTTAGCGCGAATGGAATTTATCATTAATAGCGTTATTAAGATTCATCCTCTTGCTCTAGTGCATTTTGAGCAACTAAGCGATTTAGAAGTCAAGCAGCAAATTCAGCAGATAACGCAAGGATACAAAGATAAAAAAGAATATTTTGTCGATAAGTTGGCCCAGGGAATTGCCAAAATTGCCGCTTCTCAGTATCCCGAACCGGTAATTGTGCGGATGAGCGACTTTAAAACCAATGAATATGCCGATTTGATCGGGGGACGACAATTCGAGCCATCGGAAGCCAACCCCATGCTTGGATTTCGCGGTGCTTCTCGTTATTACAGTCCTCGCTACCGAGAAGGATTTGCTTTAGAGTGCCAAGCAATTAAGCGGGTACGGGAGGTAATTGGTTTGGATAATGTGATTATTATGATTCCCTTCTGCCGACGTCTGCAGGAAGCTGACCGAGTGTTGTCAGTTTTGGCAGAAAATGGACTCCAGCGGGGAGAAAATGGCTTGCTTGTCTATGTCATGTGCGAAGTTCCCTCAAATGTGGAGTTAGCCGCCGAATTTTCTCAACGGTTTGATGGTTTTTCCATTGGTACTAATGACTTGACTCAGCTAGTGTTAGGCATAGACCGAGATTCTGAAGAGTTGGCAGAATTATTTGACGAGCGGGATTTAGCAGTAAAGCGAATGATTCGTCGCTTGATTAAAGCAGCTCATCAGCAAGGTCGCAAAGTTGGAATTTGTGGTCAAGCTCCTTCGGATCATCCTGACTTTGCCACTTTTTTGGTAGAAGCAGGAATTGACTCGATTTCTCTGAATCCTGATAGTGCGATATCTGTGAAGCAGCAAGTAGCGCAGACGGAAGCAAAGTTAGAGCAAGGGCTGCAAAAGACTATTTGTGAGGGCGCGGCCCCCGAATTCGATTCGGGGGCTTGTGTCGCCCGTCAAGAGCAAATGACCTCAGCAGATTTATCAGCCGACTTAAAGGAGATGCCCCCTCAGTGGTTAGCTTCGCTTCACCAAGCTTCCAGTCAACTCAGTGGGAAAAAAGTGATCGAGCTAATTAAAGCTATTCCGCCAGCAAAAGCCCCACTCGCTGCCAGACTGCAAACCTTAGCAGAAAACTATCAATTTGATGAGATTGTGAGATTACTGAATTTTTCTTCAGATTAATCCTGAACTTTTCTGAACTAATAGGGATTTTTCCGACTCAAGATTTCAAACATACTAATAATCAAAGAAATCGACATCTAAAGGAGAAATATCATGAAGCTAACCGATCATAGTGTATCATATCAACCCCAATCAAAGAGCGTACGCTTTTGGAAATTACCAACTGTCTTCGAGCGCACCCTAGCTCGCGCGATCGCCTTCGGTCGACTTATAATTCGCCTACTGCTGAATGGATATCGACCCCAGATTCGCCAAGGTCGCGATCGCGATAACAAGATCTACTGGTACGCTTACTATCCTCTCTCTGGCGTATCAAAAGTTCTCGCTTTTGAAGCAGAAATTAAACAGTGGCTCGAATTTACTCAATAAATAAGCGTCAAGCGTACTGCCAAGGAAGGACAGAAGCTGGGGGACTGGGGACTGGGAACAATTAATTAATGCTCCGCAGCCGATTAATTCCCAATCCCTAATCCCTAATAACTGTGTTCTACTCAACTGAAAACCGCTGTAAGTCAACTAAACCAACTAGTCTAAATAAAAAGGATTCGATTAATGCAAGATGCAAAAGCCCGACACCCTAAATCTGACAAACCCTTTGGCATTCCTTTTGCTGCGCTTTTTACTACTGCAATCTTAGTAACGGGAGGAATTACTGCTTATAGTCTTTGGCAATCCTCTCAAACTAAAGTGGCAACAAATCCAGCCCCCACTGTACCGCAAATTCAGACAGTAACTGCTTTGGGAAGGTTAGAACCTAGTGGGGAAGTATGGCAAGTATCGGCTTCTTCTTCGGCTGGGAGCGATCGCGTTGCCGAATTGTTAGTCCAAGAAGGAGAATCAGTAACTCAAGGTCAAGTTATTGCTATTTTAGACAGTCACGATCGCGCTGCTGCCGATCTCAAACAATCCCAAGAGCAAGTCAGAGTCGCCAAAGCCAATCTCGCTCGGGTAAAAGCAGGGGCAAAAACGGGAGAGATTGAGGCTCAGCAAGCAGCGATCGCTCGCATTGAAGCCGAACGCAGTAACAATATAGCAGCACAACAGGCGACAATAGCTAAATTAGAAGCTGAACTTAGAAATGCTCAAGTCGAGTACCAACGCCATCAACAGCTTTACGATCGAGGAGCAATCTCGGCTTCAGAACGAGATAGCAAAGAGCTGGCTGGAGAAACGGCTCAACAACAATTTGAAGAAGCCCAGGCCAATTTAACGCGCATCCGTTCGGCTCAACAACAACAAATCAATGAAGCCCAAGCCACCCTCAATCAAATTGCTGAAGTTCGTCCAGTGGACATCGAAGTTGCTGCTGCTGAAGTTAGGGAAGCTCAAGCAGCAGTAGCGATCGCCCAAGCCGAACTCGAACTTACATCTGTTAAAGCACCTCAGACTGGTCGTATTTTAGACATTTTGACTCGTCCAGGGGAAATAGTTTCTAGCGATGGTATTGCCAGAATTGGAAAAACCAACCAAATGTATGCTGTGGCAGAAGTCTATGAAAGCGATATCGGCAAAGTAAAAATCGGACAGCCAGTTAATGTTACCAGCAATGCACTCTTAGAAGAATTACACGGCACGGTAGAAGGTATTGGCTTAGAAATACAGCGACAAGAAGTAATCAATATAGACCCCACAGCTAACATTGATGCCAAAGTGGTAGAGGTGAGAGTCAGGCTGGATGAAGAATCAAGTCAAAAAGTAGCGGGATTAACCAATCTGTTAGTCAACGTCAAAATTATCCTGTAGAGATGAACTGCTGTTCGTCCTAATTTCGTTTTCATTTATTTCATTTAATTTAATGGTATAGCCACAATGATATTCAAAGTCCTAAAAAACAGAACTCCTTTGGGTTGGCTACAACTCAAGCGCGATAAGATGCGCTTGATAACTGCACTATCAGGAATTGCTTTTGCAGATATTCTAATCTTTATGCAGTT
>JASJEI010000258.1 GCA_030064795.1 Pleurocapsa sp. MO_226.B13
GCGGTATGTCTTTTAGGACTACGGTAACAGCACCAACACGGACGTGACTGCCGATCTTAATATTGCCAAGAATTTTCGCTCCCGCGCCGACAGTAACATTACAGCCCAAGGTGGGATGACGTTTACCGCTTTCTTTACCCGTTCCGCCAAGGGTTACACCATGGTAAAGCACACAATAATCTCCTACTACTGCGGTTTCGCCGATAACTACTCCCATACCGTGGTCGATAAATACACCTTTGCCAATTACCGCCCCTGGATGAATTTCAATTCCTGTCAGGAAACGAGCAAGATGGGAAATAAAACGGGGCAAAAAGAAAACACCTAAATTGTGAAGCAAATGGGCGATGCGATAGAGAATTATTGCTTGAGGACCAGGGTAACAGATTAATACTTCCAACCAGTTACGAGCAGCTGGATCGCACCTCATAGCAATCGCATAATCTTCGATTAAAGTTTCCCAACCTTTCTTCAGGACAGCCCAGCTTTTTTGATAAGAATAAACGCTGTTCGCTAATCTGTTGTAAGCAGTCATAGTTAATAAGCTCTTTACTATGGTTGTTTTTGGGTTGATAGTGATTTAGTTGCATCAATCAGAGATGCTCATTCAGTCGAGTGGGCTGAGGATACGAAAGTTGTGTTCCACTGAGCTGAAAACCGCGATCGCGGTACAGAAGATTGCCTTGACAAGATCCGAATGAAAAGGCAATCCTAATTCACTTGTTATTTCGTTCTAATCGCATCGAGAACTTTGGCTGATTTTTTGCCAACAAAAGTGTTATTAAGCATGGTATGGGAATCATCAGTTGGACCGACATCAGAATCGGGATGATAGATAATGATTCTGAGGGAGTCATCAATCGCACTGAAGCTATGTAACTTGTCTTCTGGAAGACAGAAGACTGTTCCCGCCTCCATCTCGAAGATTCCTTCATCCACAGTACAAGTTCCACTACCCGAAGCGACAAGCCCAATCCGCAATGAGGGATGGGTATGGGGAGTTTGGGAGATCCCTGGAGGAACGTAGAGGAAATTCAAGCAGGGTTCTCCACGTCTTAAAGGATTAATCAAAACTGTTGAAGAGCAGCCATCAATATAATTGAGTCGCCCTAATGGTTCAATCGGCCCGCCAATTGTAAAAAGTCCAGTGTAGTTGAGGAGCGTTGCGACCAAAACTTGTCCCGAGCCATCTAAAGAAAAGTTACCTGGAACTGCGGCAAAGCTATTTTCTCGCAATAAGAACTCTCCGTTACTGCTGTTGAGGGTAACTTCGCCCTCCGAAACAAATAGAAAGTGCGTGTCCCGTTCACTCTCATTAACTTTGATAGAATTGATAACCCAACGAGCGAGGGATGGATGACCCGCCATAGTGTAGTCTAGTTTCGTCGTCTCGAGGAACTTCTGACAGTAAAACTCTTGTCTTGCTCTAGTAGCTTTGATTGTCAAAGTGGATTTTTTCATGTTTCTAGCCTTCTCTAAAGTATCTCTGTGTTTTTTGCTGACATTTATCAATTACGTGGCGTTGTTTTTTTTATGCAGTTGGGTAACAAACCAGGATGCCTATGAATGACTCCGCCTCTTTAAACTTAAACAGCGATCGCGAATAACTAGGGAGGCGATCGAGAAGAAGTCGAGAAGCTGGCTGCCTGACACATTTATTTGAGCAAAGCTAAACTTTTAAACACTTCAATTCCGAAAGTTACTTTTGCCGATAAGTATCCAGATATAGAGCTTGAGTTAATCATTTCCTACGAATTGCTCAATCTTTCCAAAAGAGAAGCAGATGTGGCTATTCGAGCTTGTTTTCATCCCCCAGAACATCTTGTCGGAAAACAAGTGATTCGTTGCGCTTATTTCCTCTTATTTACATGCTTACTACTCAACCAGAGCGATCGCATTTAGATCTCCAGTAATTTACCAAGAGTCACCAAAGTCTGCTAAGTTGACAAAGATAAGCCAAATATTACAGATAGTTAAGATGAATTCCCCTAAAGTCAAACCGCCGAACCACCCTCTATCGCGACTGTTGCGCTATGGCGATAAATATCAGGCAAAGATTTGGCAAGCTGCAATCTGTTCGGTTCTCAATAAGCTATTCGATCTTGCTCCGCCTGCGATTATTGGTGCTGCGGTGGATGTAGTGGTGCAGCAGGAAGATTCAATTGTGGCTCGCTTTGGCATTACCGATATCTTTGCTCAGTTGGTGATTTTGTCTTTAATATCGGCATTTATCTGGGCTTTAGAATCAGTCTTTGAATATGCCTATACTAGACTATGGCGGAACTTGGCACAGGACGTCCAGCATGACATTCGTTTAGATGCCTACAGTCACGTTCAAGATTTGGAATTAGCTTATTTTGAGGAACGCAGCACAGGTTCGTTACTATCTATCCTCAATGATGATATCAACCAGCTAGAGAGATTTTTAGATGTTGGGGCAAACGAAATTATTCATGTAGTTACTACCGCCATTATCATCGGTGCTTCATTTTTTATTCTGACTCCTAATATTGCTTGGATGGCAATTATTCCCATTCCCATTATTATCTGGGGTTCGGTAGCCTTCCAAAAATTGCTTGCGCCTCGATACGCTGAAGTGCGGGAAAAGGTCAGTATTCTGAATTCGCGGTTGGCTAATAATTTAAGCGGTATTACCACGATTAAAAGCTTTACTACCGAAAAATACGAAATCGAACGTCTGCGACAAGATAGTAACGCCTACAGACAGAGTAACCAAAAAGCGATCGCTCTATCGGCTGCTTTTATTCCTTTGATTCGGTTGGTAATTTTAGCTGGCTTTACTGGGATCTTGCTTTACGGTGGTGTCCAAGCTGCATCGGGGGCGTTAGCTGTGGGAACTTATAGCGTGTTGGTATTTTTGACCCAAAGATTATTGTGGCCCTTAACTCGACTGGGACAAACTTTCGATCTCTATCAAAGAGCGATGGCTTCAATTACCAGGGTGATGGATTTGTTGGATACTCCCCTGGCGATCCATCCTGGAGAACAGGCCCTACCCCTAGCTGAGATTAAAGGAGAGGTAAGCCTCAATAATATTACCTTTGCCTACAACCAAAGAGAACCCGTAATTAAAAACTTATCTTTGCATATTAGTGCAGGTCAAACTATCGCCATTGTTGGGGCGACTGGTTCGGGTAAAAGTACTCTAGTCAAGTTATTGCTACGACTATATGAAGTTCAGTCAGGCAATATTACCCTAGACGGTCAAAACATCAAAGATCTGGTGTTATGGGATCTGCGTCGGGGAATTGGTTTGGTTAGCCAAGATGTCTTTTTGTTTCACGGTACGGTAAGGGAAAATATCAGCTACGGTTCGCCAGATGCTACCATCAGTCAAATTATCGAAGCTGCTAAGATTGCCGAAGCCCATCAGTTTATTCAAGAATTACCCCAGGAATACGATACTATTGTCGGGGAAAGAGGACAAAAACTCTCTGGAGGACAAAAACAAAGAATTGCGATCGCCAGAGCGATTTTAAAAGATCCGCCAATCTTGATTTTAGACGAGGCAACATCGGCAGTAGACAACGAAACCGAAGCAGCGATCGCCCGTTCCTTAGAAAAAATCACCCAAAATCGAACTACAATTGCGATCGCTCATCGATTATCTACTATCAGACACTCCGATTGCATCTATGTCATGGATTATGGTCAGTTAATTGAAAAAGGTACTCATGAAGAACTATTGGCTCAAGATGGCGCGTACGCTAGCCTCTGGCGGGTACAAACAGGCGAAAGACGACAATCAACAGCCCCCAGTCACCAAACTATCTAATTAAGTAGATCTACTGAGCTTTCGTTATCAGTTAAGGAGAAAATTCACTTTTGCAAGCTCTGCGATCTTGTTTCCCAGAGCGTTGTATTTCGTTGCCAAATGTCGAATAAGCAGTTAGAGTAACTTCTCCTTTGTCTTTAATTCGTACTAAACTATCCCTTAGTTCTGCCAGAGTGCGACCTAAATCGCGGAAACGGGCATTTGCTTGTTTGTAGGTTTCCTTACCCAAGCGATCGCGTACCAAACGAATAACTGCTCTAGTTTTCTTTAATCTTTTCCTAGCTTGATGTACTGCTTCATCAACCCCAAGCTCTTCTGTAGCAGCCAATTCCCCGATTGCTTTTTCTATTTGCTCGGTGGCAATTCTGTTGATTGCTTGTGGTAGGGATTCGTGGGCTTGGAGTCGATAGGTCATTGGTCAAAAGTCAAAAGTTCTACGGTAAATTACCTCGAAACATTTTCTTAAATGCCCCTAGGTCAAAAGTTGTTATGAAGCTTTATTCTCCAGTCCTAAGTCAAACCACTTTCGATAGATAGATAACCTGAGTTCTGAATAGGCGGAAAACTCGATCGCACAATTAATTGAAAATGCAAGTCTTTTTAAGTTAAATCCGATGACTGAGTTAAATTTTTATGATTAAAAGGCTTAGAAACTGTTTGTCAAGTAAATCTTAAAAACCAAAAAAGTGGGTAGGTAGGGATATAGGGAGTATTAGTCCCCAAATCCCCAAGTCCCCTTCCAAGCGGTAAAATTCCAATAGATATGCAGTTTAATTTTTTGTTTACAAACACTCTCTTATGGTTATAAATTAATAACTTATATTCATCATTCAGAATTTGGTTTCGGAAATTTTTTTGAGGTCGATTTTTTTGATAGACTGTTCGGCGATCGCCTTGGGTACAGGAGATAGTGACCGTCGAATCCAATGGCGGAAGCCGAGGGCTTGAGGCGCGAATCTAATTCGCGCCCCCATACATTGTCCGTTCTGGCTATCACTCGCCAGGGGACGCGCCATTTCCCGTCTCTCTTCTTAGATGCAGGTAGACTAGGGTGAAATTAGGATGGGATATAGATCGCCTTCACTCAAGTCTGAATAATTTTTTTAGACTAAACATAGGGTAGATTAACCGAATTTGCTGTTACTTTCAGCAACTCACGTCATGAATAAAGGGCTTCGCCCAGCTCTTAGCTCTTAGCTACGATCGAATAGAGTCTTAAACTCTATGAGAATAGCGACGATCGCGATCGCCAACAGTGCAAAATACATATTCTCCCTGACAATGTATTGGCTGCATAGATTGCAATAAGGTATTGAGATTAGTTTCACCTGGCATGAACTTTATTTTCAGAATATTTTTGGTATGAATTTTATTCGGAAGATCTTAGGCGATCGCGGCTTTTGAAGGATGTTTGGCGATCGCGCCTATCGAATCAAAACGTATAGCAACCTAACTATAGATTAGGACATCTCTTAAATCTCTCTGCGCGGACAATTTAAACTTTTGAGCGCGGGGGATGCGCCACCTGAGGGCGCATATCCAACCGCGCTGTTGAGGTTTCCTCAAAAGCCATGTCCTTGTCTTTGCGTCTTTGCGTGAAATAAATATCAACTGTCTTAACCTTTACTTCGACTGCTATATCTTGAGTGCGAGGGACGGCGGTTGCGGTTGCGATCGCTTGTCGTCAGACTAAGCAAGTCGAAGACTCGGTTTCCTCGCCATGTCCAATCGCGCTGTTGAAGACTCCTGATTTGAAACTGAATGCGATTTAACTAAATTCTCCAGGGTGTAAACCAAGCCATTTGTCCCCTTCTAACTGCACGATCGCCAAGTTACAGGGTTCATCTCCTACCGTACCAGATAGATGTCCTTGAAGTCCTTGGGCATTGGGTTTGGTGTTTTGATCTCCGCCAAAAGAAACTTCTCCTACCCCCATTTCGACTCTTACCCCATCCATTGTTTTGACAAACCATTTTCCCGACAGGGGAATAATCCATTGGGGTTGAGGATTTTCGTGCCATTCTCCTACCCAACCTACAGGTAATTGTGCGAAAACAATCTTAGCTTCAGCACTCATTAATCTATTATTCCATTGTGGTGCAGCATCTCCTCCCATGCTTTCTGATTCAAAGTTAGTTAACTGGCATTGAGTTTGGTGACTAACGCCATCATCATCCGTCCAAACGTGCCAGTAAGTAAATTGGGGTTTTGTCTTTTGAGTTTCGGTTTGATTCATGTTTTTAACGTGCAAAATTTAGACTATCCCAATAAAATCTAGACTCATCGCTATTCTGCACCAGTCATTTCACCCATCTGATTGAGTTCGATTAAATTTCCTTCGGGATCGCGGATCAAGGCTAATTTCATCCCCCAGTCAGGAACGTTCCAAGGTGGACTGATAATTTCTACGCCTTTTTCGCGGAGATATTGACAAGCTTCTTCTACATCATCTACTTGAAAACTCAAGGCAATGCGATCGCTTTTTGGTTCAAACGAGAAACTAGTTTTAGTTCCCAAGTATTCTTGGATTTTGTCTCGATCTAGTAAGGTTAATTTGACTTTGCCATTGGTTAACTCGACATAAGTATCGATTTCGGAAATAAATGTTGCTTCGAGTCCCAAGATATCGTGGTAAAACTTATAGCAAGCTTGATAGTCTTTAACGTGGAGTCTGGTATACGTATATTGAAATTTCATTCCTTTTGTTACCTAATATTTCTTTGTCTGACGATCTTGAGGAAATAAGACCGCTTTCTTTCGAGAAGGGATCTTACTCTTTTGCTGCTCTTACTTCGGATTCAAAGCCAATTTTTCTGTGGTTTCCATTACAGAAGGGCATAGTACCAGAAGATCCACAACGACACAATGCGATCGCCTTTTGGTCGGTATTAAATTCGTTTCCTTCGGCATCCACAATCGATACATCTCCCTGTACTATATATGGCCCATTATCTTTAACTGTAATAGTTACATCAGACATATATTTTCTCCTGAGTAAAAATGTTTAGCGATTTATGTAGTCGAGCCAAAACTCTGGCAGCTTTGCCAACTCTGCATTTGCTGTTATAAGGTCAAATTCTATTATTAATCTTCTCTTCTACGGAGAAAAAAGACATATTTCCTCAGAGATATCTTTAGATTTTAGGAAGCGTCCGATCTAATCTCAAGCCTGGGGTAGATGTAATTTTGGTAAGACTTTGACTATTAAAAAGGTGTAGATAGTAGAAAAAAAATGAACATACCAGCCGATATTAGTGAACTTTGGGAAGGTTTAGAATGAGGACGGTAAAATAAGCGATCGCCGTGCGGGTAGAATTGCCACAGAATTAAATAAATCTCTTTGTCAGAAGATTCGCCAGAAGGTAAAACTTGATTTTGAAGGCGAGTTTTTCTTTGAAACCGTGAGCGAACATCGAGCCGTCTTGGTACTGCGGGGTCAGGATTTGGGTGGAGATCTTAATGATACCGATCCGCAAAACACGGGAGTAGAACCCAAACCACCCCAGGCCAATTCTAAAGCTTCAGAGAAAACAGCTCAACTGATCGGCTCTTTTATCGAACAGGTAAAACAAACACTAGCGGATGAATCTCCAGCTAATATGGTTTTGCTCAGGGGATTTGAGCAATATCATCCCTTACCCAGTTTGCGCGATCGCTTTAAGCTCAAAGGTGTCTGTATTGCCGATTATCCGATGTATCGCGGTGTCAGTCGTCTTTTGGGTATGGAGGTTTTGTCGCGTCCAGGCGGTATGGAAAAACGATTTCAAGCCCTTGCAGACTGCTATGGTGAAGACTATGATTTTTACTTTCTCCACGTCAAAAAAACCGATAGTTATGGAGAAGATGCGGATTTCGATCATAAGGTGGAACTGATCGAAGCAGTCGATCGCCTGATCCCTCAAGTGACCGAACTCGAACCAGAGGTTTTAATCGTAACTGCCGATCATTCTACTCCAGCAATTATGGGCAGACATAGTTGGCATCCCGTCCCCGTAATGCTTCGGGCAAAAACGGCTAAAGTAGACCCCGTAGCTAGCTTTGATGAATATGCTTGCCTACATGGTTCTCTAGGTACGCGCCCAGGCACTCATTTGATGGGATTGGCATTGGCTAATGCCGGTAGATTACAAAAATTTGGGGCATGATTTTTATAGTAGAAACGTACCACCTCTCCACCTTGGGAAAAATTACGCGCTCAAGATTCGCCTGTAAAGGAATATTAATTTAAAATAAAAGAGGATTATAAATTCGGAACATTCGTTTACAATCTCTCGTTTTTAATTGAGAGAAAAATCAAGGTAGTTATAGATGACTCAATCTACTAGTCGGTTGTCGATCGCTGTATTAGAAATCTTTGTTGCTCTTTGGTTCGGTATGGCGATCGCTCATTTGGGTTTGGGCAGTATTGCCTGGATTTTTGGCGGGATGGGTGCAGGAGTACTGGTAATTAAGAGTTATCAAACTATCTTTAAAAAAACTTTTCGACCGAATAAAACAGGGAGAAAAATTGGTCAGGCAATGGTCGGTTTATCGATCGGATTAGCGATCGCCGATAGCAATTTATTAGCTGCTTCGGCTCGTTTGCCCCTGTTTATTTTCCTGACTATATTTATGCTAGTTTGTGGCAGCGGGATTGGTTATTTTTACTCTCGTATCAGTAACACCAACTTACTCAACGCCATGTTAGCTACTGTACCTGGGGGAGTGGCCACCATGTCTGGTATTGCTGCCGAATACAATCGCAATGTCTCCCTGGTAGCAATGGTGCAAACCCTCCGCATTACCAGCGTCGTATTAGTTATCCCCTTGATAGCGGGAATATCGGATCGCACTGTAGAGAGAACCAGTTTTACATTTCAAGATTATCTAATTAATAGCGATCCAGTTTATTTAAGTATTTTAGTTTTGGCGATCGCTTCTGCCTGGCTAGGAGTCAAAATAGCAGCCAAATCAGGCATTCCTGCTGCTTCTTTTTTTGGTCCGTTAATTGTCGGCATAGTTTTTAATTATGCGATCGCCTATCTTCCCGTACTCGGCAATTTTAATTTTACACCGCCTCAAGCTATCAGTTTAATCGGTCAAATCTTATTAGGAATTACGGTAGGTGAAGCCTGGAGTCATCGTGTGGGTATTACTGGCAAAAATATTATTCATGCCTTGATCTCCGTAGCTATGACTATTGCTAGTGGATTTGTTGCTGCAACTATTGCTACCTACTTTACTTCTTGGGATTGGTTGACCTGTATGCTCGTGACAGCCCCAGGAGGTTCGACAGAAATGATTTTAGTCGCTCTTGCCCTAGACCACAATCCAGAAATCGTTACCGTAGCTCATTCAGTACGCTTAATGGCACTCAACCTATCTTTGCCATTATGGATATTTTTATTTCGTCATTGGGAAAAGCGATCGAGTGGTTATTCCTAGGGACTTTCGGTACTGTTCCCCATTACAGTCGCTAGTCATTAGTTCGGGGTGGTTAGTCGTTCCTTGCTCCTTACTCCTTGTTCCTCGTTCCTCATTCCTCATTCCTTGCTCCTTGGACAAAATAATTAATTAATTCTATATATTGAAGCTAATTGTATTCACTGGTAGCCAATCATACCAAAAATATAGATGTCAAAAAGCTAAGTTTTTAACAAGAGCGAGAAATAGTATTAGCAAGCGCGGTCTTGAGCGATCGCTATATTTCCATTATTTTAATTAGTCGCGATTTCAAAACAAATTTGACTCCAGGTATTGACTGCAAAAAGACAAAATTTCGCTCTAATCTACAGCACTAAAAATTAATAATTAAGGAGAAATCGAATGCCATTTGTAACCATTCAAATTGCCGAAGGACACTCCGTAGAAAAGAAACGAGAACTAGCCAAAGCTGTTACCGATACTATAGTTTCTAGTTTGGGAACCAAACCCGAATGGGTAACGATTCATATTGATGAATTCAATCGAGAAAATTGGGCAGTTGGGGGCAAACTACACATCGATAAACACTCTGGTAGACATAGAGAAAAAGCTATTGATAATTAATTATCGCGAATCGCCCCTACAGTTATTAGTCATCGATCGCTGGTTAAAAAGGACAAAAGACAAATAATAAATAACTAACAAAAATTTAATTTGGTAGGAGAACTAATAATCATGGAATTAACATCAACAGATGCCGAAAAATTAGCGTTAGAATTTTTTCTAGAAGATTATGAAATTCCTGAAGACGACTGCGATTTCTTTATTCCCCTGAGTTCTCATAGTGTAGAAAATCGCTGGTATGTAGTGGAACTTGGAGTAGAAGGCTTACCCGACAAGTGGATAATTCAAGTTTACGATGAAACCAAAGATTGCGATCCCTGCTTTACCTTTGTCTCACCGATAAAAGCGACTGAAAGCGATACAGGATTAGAAGAAATGCCAGAAAGTATTGCCGAAATATTGCGATCGGAACGTCAGAATTTAGTTGTTAGTCGTTAATCATTGGTCATTAATTAGAGACAAAGAATAAAAAAATGCTCGATTCAACCGAAGCCGAAAAATTAGCCTTTACATTTTTAACTAATGAGTGGAATGTACCATCAGAAGATCGAGATTGGTTTACAATAATTTCTTCTTCTACTTTGGGAGAAGAAGGTTATAACGTAGAAATTGGTATAGATGGTTTTCCCGATCGCTGGATCGTAGAAGTATACGATAATGGCAAATGCGAGCCTTGTTATGAATTCACCTCACCCATCCGAGATTCAGAAACCAACAGCGATCTAGAAGATTTACCAGATTGGATTGCACAGGTATTAATAGCAGAGAGAAAGCATAGGTAGTAGGGGTGAATGGCTATTCGCCCCTACAGTCATTGGTTGCTAAAGACGAAGAACAAAGGACAAATTAAATGAAAACAGCAGATTGGTTGGTAAAAGCAGATGGTGTTTGCCGTCTATGTAAATCCGTGCGTGAGTGGGATTTGCTAGCTGAAGAATATCGACTGTATCGATTTTTAACTGAAGTGGAAGATATTACCAGGTTAGCTGCTGCCGAAGGAATCGACGAAGAAAGTTCTCTGTCGGGACTGCGGATGTTGGTTAGAAAATTGCTGCTTAACTGCTATACTGTCAAAACTCGCCTACCCGAACCGAATCAAAAGACGGGAGTTTCTGTAGTCATGCTCTACGATGAATTAGGATTTCCCTTGACCATCCAGACAGAAATGAATTTACCTGGAACTACTTCCTCAATTCATAATCACGGCACTTGGGGGGTTGTCATGGTGTTACAAGGTAAACTAAAAAATACTTTTTGGAAACGCGATCCTACCCCCGAATTTCCCGATAAAATCGATCGCGTTGGCGAAAGAATTATCGAATCAGGAGATATTATCAGCTTTACTACCTCCGCAATTCATAGTACCGAAGCAGTAGGCGACGAACCTACGATTACTTTTAATCTATATGGGGAAACTCATGGTGGTAAAAGATATCAGTTCGATTTCGAGAAGCAGACTGCGAAGCATTTTTGATGGTTAGTTGTTAGTCATCTCAAAAGTTACTCGCTCGATCCCGTAAACTAAAACTTCCTTTCCGTACACTTCTGCTTGGTCTTGCAGTTTTTCTCCCAATTTTTCGGCTACTCGGATCGATCTAGTATTACCAGGATGAATCAAACTGACTATGCGATCGCGTTTTAACTCCCTAAAAGCATAGTTAAGTAAAGCTTTTGCTCCTTCGGTAGCGTAGCCTTTTCCCCAATAATTACGATTTAAAATCCAACCAAGCTCAAATCCCGGCCATCCTTCAGGATTGAGAAACCCAATTCTACCCACAACTACTTTACTAGAGCGTTCTTCAACTGCCAAAACACCATAGCCTCTTAGTTGCCAATGTCCGAAAATAGTAGCCATACTCATCCAAGCTTGCGATCTAGTCATTGCTTTTCCATTACCAATGAAGCGCGTCACTTCTGGTTCGGAAAAAATTTGCAAGTAGTCCTCAAAGTCTGATTCGCGGAACTTTCTTAAAATCAAACGCTCTGTTTCAATTAACATCGATCTTCATTAGTTAATAAAAATTACATTGAACGATCTACAATCAACCAGCAATCCCTTTTTCGATCTTAATTACGAACCCGCTTTAGAGTCCTTGGGTGACGATTTTTACGATCGCGTACAACCTGCTAAGTTTTCTGGTCATATTCTACGCTTTCGCAACGATAAACTGCTGCCTATTCTTGGTTTGGATTCTAATGCAGTTAACGATGAGCATTTTCTCGATTTTGGCGGTCGTTTTCGGGGCAAACAATCCTGTTTGGCATTACGCTATCACGGCTATCAGTTCGGTCAATACAACCCCTATTTAGGAGATGGAAGGGGGTTTCTTTACGGTCAGGTACGGGGAATTGACGGGCAATTATACGATTTTGGCACTAAGGGATCGGGACAAACTCCTCATTCACAGTCTAGGGATGGTCGCTTAACTCTTAAAGGTGGAATACGGGAAGTTCTGGCTGCGGAGGCGTTACATTATTCGGGAGTGAGAACATCTCGCTGTTTGAGTTTGATTGAGACCGAAGCTTTTACCAGAGAAGGCGAGACAGTTCGGGGTGCGGTGATGGTGCGCTTTAGCGGTTCTCATCTGCGTTTTGGTACTTTTGAACGTTTGGAATACTACGATCGCCCAGATTTAATTAAGCAATTATTAGACCATGTAATTGAATGTTATTATCCTCATTTGTGGCAGCAACCAGACTGTTATCTTAACTTCTATGCCGAACTAGTACAGCGGATCGCTCGACTGGTAGGGCAATGGATGGCCGTAGGCTTTTGTCATGGAGTTCTCAATACCGATAATATGTCGATCGCGGGAGAAAGCTTTGATTATGGCCCTTATGCCTTTATCGATACCTACAATCCTTATTTTACCGCTGCTAAATTCGATCGCCAGGGAAGATATAGTTATCGCAACCAGCCCAGTATCTGTCGTTGGAATCTAGAGATGTTGCAGCGTCCACTATCGGCAGTAATTTCTGTCTCCCAAATGGATGCGGCTTTAGATAGTTTCTCTGAGTCTTACACCCATTATTATCATCAGCAGATGCTTCGCAAGTTAGGATTCGATCGCCTGTCTTATTTAGAAACAGAAGAATTAATCGATCTGACCCTACAGTTTTTGTTTCTAACTAAAGTTAATTATGGTCAATTTTTTAGTCAAATCAGACAAAAATTTTCCCTTCAATGGTGCAAAGATGCTAACCATATTTTGCAAGATTTAAAGTTTTTAGTATCTGGAGAAGAAATCGATATTTTAAAACGTTGGTGCTGGTTTTATCAGCAATTATTGTTAGAGCGATCGCCTGAAGAAATCACTCAAATTGCTCGACGTTTGCAAACAGCAAATCCTCTAGTTGTCTTATCAACATCAAAAATAGAGAGTATTTGGAAGACAATTAACGAACATGATAATTGGCAAGCTTTTATTGATTATCTCAAGCTGATTCAGAGTTAATATAGCATCCCGATCTATTCGATTGTCAACCAGATTGTGAACTAGGGAAAAATTATTGTCAGGCGGAAAAGATAGAACCTTTTGTAGTAATTTTTTAACCCGATGGAACTAAATACATCGTTCTGTTTCTGATAACATCTTCTGGACGCATTAAAGGTCTAGTTTTCTTCTCTGGTGGTTCGGGTTTCTTTCTCCTTTTCGGGGGTTGAATCAGATTTACGTCGATTAGTTTCTCTGGAGGGAAGATTTCACTGAGGATAAATTCATCTTGAGATATTAGATCCCAAATATCTGCCAAACGTCGAAACTTTCTAGCTTTGTCTCCCATCTTTAGTATCCACCCGCCAACAGTGCGCTGCACGTCCATACAGGCGTGATGTGCCAGTCTGAGGACTCGTTTGAGACTCAACCGTATGACAGGAGAAGCATCTTTAGCCCGACGTATCACCTGTTTTGCGCATTCGAGATCTTTTTTGAGGATCTGGTTTTCTCGTTCTAGTTCTCTGTATCTTTGTCGGGCAAGTTCTTGTTCTGCTTCTAGTTGAGAAATGGTGTTTTCTAGAATTTTTATTCTCTTTTCTAATTCGTTCGGAGTTTTTGCTTCTGTTTTTAATACTGGACGAGGTTTTGAGGGTGTGTCGCTGAAAGGTATTTCTAGATTTTCTGGGTAGTTATGGTTTGCTTCTTTTAGTGGTTGGTTTTTTGATTCTGTAACGGTAATGTGTTGAATGTTAACGGCTTCGTAACCACCGCGATCTAGTTGTACCGTCCATTTTGGGGGAGAAGTACGTTCTATGGGATGAATTAATGTTCCCTTGTAACTGCGATCGCCGTAAAGGTATATTTTGTCTCCTGAAGAAAGTGAAGATTGTTTGTCTCCCGATCGCGATCTTGAGTTAGATGTTATATTTGATAGCATAATTTCCTATTTATTTAGGTAAAGCGGGGCGATCGCTCTAATTCCGCCAAGAATTTTAATTGGCGATCGCTCATTCAAACCAAGTATACCAAATAAAGTATCACTTTTTCACTTGTTAACACGAGAAATCAATTAACTTTTGTTTAAAGATTTTAATTTTTCTCTTTCTATTTAGCTTCAACTACTGGCAGGAGCAATTAAGATTTCATTAGTTATGGCAAACCCCAATCCAAAATTAGAAAATCTAAAGCCCTTCACAACAGATAAAGAAGAATCTTGCACCGCACAAATGAATGTAAGAGTTCCACCTTCGTTAATTGCTAAGATTAAGCAAAAGGAAAATTGGCAGGAATTTGTTAGGCAAACTTTGAAAAAGGCTTTGGAAGCTGAGTCTGCATAGCTTCCACATTTGATTTTCTTACTTAAAAGAGATCGCCATACTAAAAATTTCTGAGCGCAAGACAAAGGTAATTTGGGCAGAGAATCTATGATTCTTTGCCACGTTTCTTTTTTGTATATTAAGTCTGTTTGACCTGCATTCCATAACTTTTGCTCAAGTTCACGATTCATTCTAACTACATTGCCCTCGTTGTCCAGTATCATTCTTCCCGAACCTTGATTGTCGGCTAATGCCAAGAGAAGTTCCCCACTAGCATTCTCTTGAGCGAGTACTTGGTCGATCTGCAAGCCATGTAAGAATCTTTCAGCTTTTACCTTTAGTGTTGGTGGGCAAAAAATGATGTGTGAAAAGTTTTTGTTTTTATTTGTTAAATTTTGCCCACCCTACAAGGCGCGATCGCCCTTAAGGATGAGCGATCGCCCTGTGTATTTGCTTTGAAAATCTCATGCGATCGCGCTGACTTTCCTAAATTTCTTTTAATTTCAAAGATTCAGGTAAAGGTGTAAGAGAGCCAAGATTGTATTTATTTTGTTTAATTAGTTTTTTAATTTCTTTAACTCTTTTAGCTGGAGCGGGATGAGATGATAAGAAATCAAGACTACTTTTTCGCTTCTGACTAAGTTTGACAAAAAAATCAGTTGCTCCTGACACCTGATTATAGGTTTTATCTAACAGCATTAATCCAAATTTATCGGCTTTTTTTTCTTGTCTTTGAGAGTATTGAGCCTTAGTCATAGCTTCGATTGAAGTGGCAATTACTGACTTAAAAATACTGAGATCGCCCAAGAAATAAGAAATTGTCATTTTCAACACTAAAGCATTGCCTAAACCCCGTAGATGATCGCGATTGGCAAAATGTCCTAATTCGTGTCCCAAAATCATCATCAATTCATTTTCTGAGCCGGCTTCTTTTAATAGTCCTTGATAAATAATCACTTTATTTCCAGGAATAGCGATCGCATTTACCGTATCATTAGGTATGTATAAAACCTGATATTGATTATTATTCCGCTGTTGAACTGGTAAATTAGCCTCTAAACGATCTAAAAGCTGATTCAAAGTTTTTTGCTGAGGAGAATCTACTGCTTGTTGCTCGTATATAGGTATAATTGCTGCACCTAATTTTTGTTCCACACTGGGAGGAATAAAATTAATTAAACTATGAATTAGTAAATTAAATAATAAAAAAACTAGAATACCACCAGTAAAAAATATACCAATTATTATTATTAGTTGAGTGTTACTTTCTGATTCATTTTTAGAGCTTTGGGGAGAATGGTAAGACATAAGCTGTTAAACACTTAATTTATTACTTAAGATTAAGCAGAGGGAGCAGGGGGAGCAGGGGGAGCAGGGGAGAAAAGTTTATTTCTGACAAGTAAATATCTAGTTTAGATACACATCAGCTTACTAAACTTTTAAGTAGCAAGTATTATAGTCATTTCAAATAAAAATGAAACATTTTTTTCTTCAAAGACTTGTCATAGAAGGAATGCTTTGTCTCA
>JASJEI010000243.1 GCA_030064795.1 Pleurocapsa sp. MO_226.B13
ACAGCCTACGGGAAGTTTTGAATACCTGACTAATCCGATAGATCATCAAGGTAAATCGGTAATTACCTTAGAAGAAATCGTGAAATACAAGTTGAAATCTTATTATAAAGACTATGATTATCCCTTGCCAATTGTCGCGATTACCGATGGAGCTTCTAATATTCGTAAACGACTCATCAAGCTCAGTAGTCAAGGCATTACGCTCATTCTTGATTGGTATCACCTCTGTAAAAAATTACGAGAGTTGCTCTCGATGATTAGTCGTAATAAAGCTGAGAAGACCGAACATAGTAAGTTCTTGTTTTTCAATCTTTGGCAGGGGAAAACTAATGAGGTTCTAAGTTATCTAAAAACTCAAATTAAAACTCGCAATCAACAGAAATTAGATGAATTAATTACCTATATCACTAAACATGAAAGCGAAATTATCAATTATGAATTGCGTCGTCAAACTGGCAAAACTATTGGGAGTGGGCGTATGGAAAAAGGAGTTGACTTAGTAATTGGCAATCGCCAAAAACACAAAGGTATGAGTTGGAGTGCCCTAGGAAGTAAAGCACTCGCTATTCTTAAAGTAACAGAATGTAATGGTCAGTGGCGACAAACTTGGTTCACACAAATGGCTACTTAATCAATTCATTTTTTTCGCTCTTCTTACTCTTTTAAGGAGTTTTAGTTTTCAGCAGTTCGCGGAAACTTTACGCGAACAAAGTTCTCCCCTCTCATCAACGGATAATTTACACCTGGAAATAATTTAAGCGACTACGGTTAGTAGGAACCAACCTTTTCTTTTAACCACGGCTTCAGTTACATTTACTAAAGGCATGCTTCAATATAATCTGTCACTTCTTTTTAAGTAACCTTTTCTTTGAATCTCAAACTCTTTCTCTAAGGAAGCAATCTGGATTAGAGGGTGCTTTTTTCTCTGGCTGGGCAAATACCAGTTAGAATTCCATTGATGTATATTCATTAACTGTCTAATTTATTTGGATTTACCTGTTGCCGTACCCTGTGCTACTCCAAAAAGTTGGAAAAATTCGCTGGCTTTCATATAGGGAGGTTGATAGCGAGAAATCACTAGGCGACATTAGCGAGCATATTAACTGAGCCATCCTGACAGGTTTCTAAGTCAGACTCAACGATGCGTGCTAGTTCTCTTCAGCGAGCATACTACTCGAAATCCGATACCATAATCTCGAAAATCCATCTTACCATGACCACGAGAAGTAGATTGACAATGCCAAGGAACCACATACCAGCAACCACCACGCAATACCATGTTTTTATTCTCTTCTCCTGCTTCGTTCCACGATCTGCTACCTGAGGGTGTACTCTCATCTGAGTCTTGCCAACAATCAGAAGTCCACTCCCATACATTCCCATGCATATCGTAAAGTCCAAAGGCGTTAGCAACACCAAATTTCCATACTGGTGTAGTTTGTTCGCGGTACTCCCCTTTTGGACCAGGACCATAAGGGTAGCTTCCATCATAGTTTGCCAAATCTGTCGTAATGGTTTCTCCAAAGTGAAAAGGAGTATCTGTACCAGAGCAGCAAGCATATTCCCATTCCACTTCGCTTGGTAACCGATAGTCATGACCAGTATGCTGAGACAGTCGCTGGCAAAATTCTACAGCATCATACCAAGAAATATTCTCCACTGGACGATCATCTCCTTTAAAGTGTGAAGGATCTTGAGTGAGATCTCTTACACACTTGGGGAGAACTGCTACTGCTTTCCACTGAGCCTGGGTAACAGGGAATTTCCCTATATAGAAGGGTTGGATCATGACTGCACACTGCAACTCTTCACATCTATCTATCCCATCTTTTCCTTCCGACTTCTCCGACTTCATCGAAAAACTACTGCCCAGAATCGATATCATCTCTAGAAAAACACCATCTCCTAAGTTTTCCCAAAAGTTCTCAAAATCATTGCCAAGTACATACACCATCCTTCCCTTTTCCCACCGTGCAATTAGTGGTCGAAAAAACAGCTTATAAGATAAAGCTAATTGACAGAGCAAAACAGATTCTAATTGTCGGACTTGCCCATCCTTATTTTCGTCTTGCAAAATAGTGAATGAACGTGAAATAAATGCCCTCAAATCTGAAACGGGCATTGTTGGATTTATAGTTGCAAGAGAAGTTGCTGCTACTTGCCTACAATGAAAATCCTCTCTTGGGTTACCAAGAATTTTCAGCAACTTCGGAACCGCTTCTAATGCCTCCCTTCCAAAATTCCCTAAGTCTTTACATGCACGTAGACGATAAGTTATATCCGGGTCGAAGATATCGGAAATTGACCGACGAATGCGGCGTTTCCGTTCAAGACGTTGTAGTTCTTGAGAATTGATGTTGGCTCTCTCGATTAATTCAGACCAAACAAACTCTGGCACCTTCTTCTCCTGAAACTCACAACAGTTATGCACCGCTAACAGGAACTCCTGAATCGATAGTTTGTTCTGGCACCGCTCGTCAACTTGCTGAAAGAATTCTCTCCAGCGATATTCTCTATCTTGCTCCTGGCAGTAGTTTGTTAAATGCAGAGCTGCCAAGTATTCGGACACTGAATCCAAGGAAATACGTACTTTGTTCGGTTCAATAATTTGCACCAAACGTAATTTCTTTACGAGATACTTTAAGCGTTTTTGGGCATCCTGCTTGCGAGCTTTTTCGTTTTCCTCTTCACTCAACTTGGTCAGAGCCTCGAGCACTTTTTCATATGAAGCATTGTAAGGTTCAAAAAGTAGGTTAGGATCATTTAAGCACTCCCAGGAGACAATTTGGGCATCCTCTTGTACCTCAAGATTTTCCCGCCGATCTTTTTCCTCAACCGACTCATTCAGCCGATTTACATACTTCAGCATCAATTCTGGAATATTTTCTGGTAGGCGATCTACTAATATTCCCCCATGCTCGGCAGATGCAATCACCTCATCCGCATACATTCGTACCAACATCACTGTGGCACTCTTCAGTGCTTCTTCCAGCATACGCGCTAACCGCCGACAAACATCGAAAAAATCTTCTTGGTCAGCAAAAATATCTCGCTTTTTCTGTCTTCCTAAATAGTCATATACAAAGTCAGCAAGTTTCTTTTGCTCTAACTTAAGCGGTTCTAATACCTTACACTGGATACGACCTAAGTTTTTGTCCTTCCGCCGCGAAGTCAACACCAATGCATTGATTGGTGTCTCACTAACTTCTTCCTTTAAATGCTCGTACTCCTCATCGCTCATCTCCGAAATGTGATCGATGATAACCAATACTCGACGTTTGCGTAGCAAAGCCTTCAGAAATTCTTCATCGATGTAGTTATCTCCAAAGCCCCTAGGTAATTGTTCCCGAATCGCATCGAGCAACGTTTTCTTCCCTAACTCCTGCTCTATCAAAACTGCTAGCATTTGGTTTTTGAAAAGTGATAACTCACCCTTCTCCATCGACCACCGAGCTATCTGACAAGCTAAACTTGTTTTTCCCGAACCTCCGTCTCCAAGGATAAATAGGCATACCGTCTCAAAATCTTGATTTCTAAATATATCTCGTAATTCTTTATTGCTTAGACTCCAAACAATATCCCGATCATCTAACTTCACATGAATCGGAATATAAATCTCACGGTTCAAGACCGTGTCAATCTCTGTAGTAAAGCGTTTCTGATGCTTCTCCAGATTTTCTGCCACCCACCGATCTAAAACCCTTGATGGATATTTTAGCCATAACATGGTTTCAGGAGACAGTCCCAACTTCCCTTGACCAGGGAGAGGAATTGCAAGCTCTTTTGGGAGCAATAAAAGCCATTGAGGTTTGAGCCACCGAACAATTCCATAGCAAATAGCTGATATGCTGATAACCCCCAGAATCCCAACAGGGACTGTCTTTGTCGCCCAATCCCACAATTTCTCAATCTCTCTTTTTTGTTTGGGGAATGGGGTTGTGCTTGGTACTTTAATTGGAGCGGCTTTGGAAGGAGTTTGGGCTGGAACAGGTTTCGGGTTATGCTGAGCAAGATTGACTGTTTCTCCTTCCAACCTCATAGCTAGTGCCTGCATATTATCAGGAGCAGCCATAAGGTTGAGACAAATAACAGCTATTAAAGGAATACTCCTTGGCGGTTTTTTCATCACGCTTTCATTGTAATAGTGTAATTTAGAACAAGATAGTCCAGCCTATTTCCTGAGTATCTTCTTTGGTATAGGAAACTTCATGAACCTTAATACCTTCGGCATTAAGCAGCGTAATAATACCGCCTCTGTTGGACAACGTGATATCCTGGTTAGTCACCCATATCTTTACCATTTCACCAGGTCTAAGCTGTATGTCATCCAGGCGCATTTTTCGTTGTTGCATATCTGCAAGTGCCCAGCCACTCAGATCGATGTTCTCAGGTGACACATTGATTAAAGTAACTGATTCTTTACCAGGATCACTTCCCAGAGGGTTGATTAAAGCAGCAATGATTTTGACAGTTCCTTCTAACATCGAGTCAATAAGGGATCTTTAACATTAGAGTATATGATTAATCCACGGTTTATCGAGCATAATGGCAGCATCACCAATAATTTCTTTGCTAATTGAGTCTCTATAAACATTTATTTTGTACCTATAACAACCTTCGCCCTTTCTAAAATGCGATCGATGTTCTCCTGAGCAATCCAGGTAGACTTCATCGAACCGCGAAAGATATCGACCTCTACCTGCATTCGCTTTAGCTGAGAATTAACTAGCTGATGAACCATTTCTCCAGCAATTATTGCCATATGAGAATTAATATTTAAGCTTTGTCCATTCAACATGGCTTGTTCGGCACAGGAAACATTTTCAGGTTCTTTGTTTTGTTTCAACAGTTGAGGATACTGAATTGTAGGCAAGGGCAGTCTCAGACAGGTAGCAAGTTCTAGTTCATAGTCTTCAAACTCTACAGAGTACCAATTGCCAATTGCTACTTGACCGTGAGTGTAGTCATTGCCACAGTCAATCCACCAGCAAGGAACTCGGTCGTAGCCATGAGCCATGAGGCTAACATAGTCCACCATTAAATCTTCAATATTTTTCCTTGCTGCGGCATTGTCAACACAGCCAATAATAAGAGTAGGAAAAGCCCCGTTTAGGCTCACCCGATCGACGTAATGCTCAACCACCCCAATATTTAGTTTGGGAAACATAGTACCGTATCGTGCTGCCAAAGCTTGAGCTTTGTTATAGCCTAATTCAGCAGCACAAAAATTCTGTCGCCACAAATTCTGTTGCTCAACCCGATCGAAATCAACTAAGGTTATTATCATTGTTCTTCCCGTGCTGTGGAGAAAATTAGCAATACGGCACAAATGAGGTACTAAAAAACTGCCCGTACCGCCACAGCCGACAAGATAAACTCGAATCAAGTTGTAGTTGAAGTAGATGGGTTTAGCTTCAAGAATGGATCTATCAAATAAATTTAACTGTAGGTAATTAGGAATATTTGACATAGCAGTAATCCTCTACCCCTTCATAAACATGAGCTGAATCGACGATCGCAAATAATCCGTGAACACAGACTCGACTGATTATTTCTAGGCGATTGGCTTTGCCAGTGCGCTCCGCGCGATGCGAAGCGAGTCCTTTAGGGCAATCGCTGTTTCTACCAACTACGCTGCTAATCCTACAGCCCGTTTCTTCTGCATCATCAGTAGAAGAGAAAAATGCACCCATACTGCCATGACTATGAATCTCAATTGATGCAGGTTCGGGAAACTGTTCTAAGCACAAGCAACTACTCGGGGTACATTCTTGCTCTGGCTTAACAACTTCCCAACCTGTACCCCGCCAGTACAAATAAAATAGCTGTTCTAAATTCGGGTATTGGTTGACCTGTTTAATAATTGCCTCAACCCTTTGTTTGGGTACTTTGGGGACTCTTAGTCGAAACTCAGTTTTAATGGGAGCTAAACCAGGAGTTGCGATCGAAGCATGAGGTACGATTGCTTGAAACTCTGTTCTCTCTACCGAGCGAAATATACCATTATTGCCCCAAAGAAAGCCTTGAGGAAAGTCTTTCTTTGGTGGTTTTTTAACTATGGAATGATTAAGTAACATTATTATTTAATTGATTTTTATTTGATTTAATTTCAAATCGTTCTGGGCTAATAGCTATTCTTAATCTGTGGTAAGGTAGCTAGAGTCCATCTAGTTGGGACTAGATCGGCTTCTGGATAGATAGTATTTAAGCTTTGGCTGATGGTTTGTAGTTGGGCTACGATACTGCGGGGGTATGCTTTTGATTTGTTGTTGCCATAATCTAGATTAAATTCAGACTCAATAAACGATTGCCATGACTTTTCAGGATTGTCTGAGCGAATAGAAACACTTCCCCAACAGACTTTGCCTGTATCGCTGATGTTGGGCAAAGGAAAATGATACAGAATAGAGTCTAGAACTAATTTACCTTGATAAGCATAGAGCCACAGTTCTGATTGGCAATGAACCACGATAGCTTTGGGTAAGGGAACTTCTAGTTGATAATCTTTAAATCTCAGCAAGTAAGTATCGGCAGCAAGAGAGCTTACCGTAAGTACCTCGCCATTTTGCCGAGACATCTTTAACAGTCGCAAGTTTGACAAATACCAATCAGATTGAAAATTCGCCTGTTTTATTGTTTTAACTAAAGCAGGATAGTCAATTTGCTTGATAAATGTCTCTTGACCATCTCGCAGCACGAATGTAGATAAATCGTCTTGAAAGATAAGAAAAGCCCGAGCTTGGTCAATTAGTTCTAAGATCATAAGCTATTGTGCTTTGTACAATTTTGTTTACCACTGTTGTTGCGATAGCAAAATTATTACCAAACCAGCAATCAAACCATTGCAATCTTCTAATCCAAGCAATTGCTTCTTTGTATTCACCAGCCAAGTCGAGTATTTGCGCCTTGGTTAAATCATACACTTCTTCATTGTCTGGGTAAGTATCCAGCCAAACGTTACCCGTCATAGCCCAGACGTATCTAATAGCATCAGGCAGAATTTGTAAGGGATGGTAATGGGGCAAAGCCTGCATTTCCATTTCTAGGAGAGATAGCGCGTTATATTCATAACCGTAGTAGCTAAAATATTCATCGCTAGCGATAGATATAAAATACAGGCTCGCTCCGTTGTTGTAATCGTAATCGTAGGCGCAAAATCCCATGGCTTCAATGCCTATGGTTTTAAGTCCAGTATAGGGTCTAGATCTACTTTTGTTTAGATAGTCATACTCAGGATCGTAGCAGGGAAAATAGTGTTCGCTGATTAGATCGATTAATCTCATATCGATCTTTTCTAAAGCATTGTCATCTAAAATCAAATCCCTATTTAATAAAGCATATTCTGCGTTAAACAGGGATTTGGTAAGTTCTAAACCTCTAAAACGATAGTTTGCTTCTTTTAGCTTTTCTAATGCCTCAATCATATTAGTGGTATAACCCTACTCGAGCAGTTGTGCAAACAGATAATTGCCGACTGAATCATTTGTTTTCTGCGTTCAATTGTCTGCTCAATCTGATTAAAGTTTAACTGTCGATTGAGCTGCTCCCATTCAGCTATAGATATTTGCGAACCAGTCAGTTTACGGCTCAATTCTTGAATTGCTTCATCTAGAGTATCGGCAGGAACAGACTTGAGTAAATCGACAAAATCGGCGTTTCCTTTGGTTCCAACTCGTTTGATAATCTTAATTGAGCCATCCTCTGCTCGTTCTATTTTTCCACCAGCCATGCCAGGAAAACCTTGAGCTAGTAGATTTAAAATTTGCCCGTCATCTAGACCTTCAATGATGGCAGAGTCTATTTCATAGGTTTGTCCTTCATACTCAACCTTGGTTTTGGCTGACTGTGATGTTTCTTTAGTCATAACAAACTCTTTTTGAATCTAACTTTTTTAGTTTTGGTTCTAGTCTTTGGTGTACTTGTCGTTTCTGTTAATGCTTTAACTTTACGATTGCCGTCATTTTGCAGAGCTTTTTTGGTCAGCTCTTTATTTTTGGCTTGGATATCGAACTGAGAGAGTAAGTCCAAAACTGCTTGGTTTAAATCTTGGGGTATTTGTTTGTACCTGGCTAGGACAGGAAAAGTCCCCTGATAAGATAGAGAAAGTAAATATACTTCCTGCTTTACATCAAAGGTAAAGGAAATAATCAAAGCATGTTTGCATTCTTGGATCGATCTAGCTAAATCCGTTTGAACTTGAGTCATAAATTTGAGTCATAAATTTGAGTCGATATTGACATAACTGATATTTGTCCATTTACTTGAGTTGCCCCTCAAAAGGCGCAAGCCTAACAGTTATGGACAAACCGCCAGTAGAAACAAAAAGAGTATATTATCCAATGACCTTTTATCCTGAAAGCTTAGACAGGATACTTTCGCGCTTATATCGACATCAGAATAAAACTACACCCAACTTCTGTCTTGAACCCTTGCCCATAGTTCCCGAGCAGGGTCATTACTATGGTGAAATTAGCATCAGAAAATTTTACTTGGGGTTTTTAAGCGCCACTTTACTCTTAACCAGCGTCGTGCTGCATCTAGTCCTCAGAAATGGGATGGCATGGATAACTATTTTGTTGACTTTAGTAGTTTTTTTGGGCTATTTAAGTTTGGAAGGTTATAAAAATTGGCTCAAAAAAGACCTCAATCACCTCAACCAGAAAATAATATCTCGCCAATATCAAATCTCATCTTTAAGCGAAAAAGATAATATCTCTGCAACCGATTTATTGCTCAATACTCTAGAAAAAAGAGAAGGAATCTATAGCTTTACAATTGATAAATCAACCACTAAAGGATTGTCTGAAGCCTATTTTTTTAACTATCTTCAAAAATGGTTTGTATCACCCTGGCGCATTGTAGAACACTGTAAATTCGATCATCGTTATACTCCAACTGCTGATTTTATCCTGATACACGACGACCTGAAGCTAGCCGTCGATCTTGAAATAGACGAACCCTATAGCTTCAAAAAATTAGAACCAATTCACCACGTTGAAGACTCTTGGTACATTTTAAGAGATCGGATATTTATAGATTTGGGCTATATTGTTATTCGTTTTGCCGAATATCAAGTAGCAAAGTACCCCGACCAGTGCTGTCTGCACATCGCTAGGGTACTCAACCAATTTTTAAGTTCTACTATTAAAATTAGCCTGCCTGATTCAACTAAAATTACTCCTCTTGAGTCTTCAGCTTGGAAGGTCAAGGCTTGGACTGCAAAAGAAGCACAGGTAATGGCTAATAACCAAACTCGAGAACAATATCTCGAAGCAGTACAAGCTTTCAACACTAGAGAATAATCAGTAAAACTACGATCGTGATTATTTTGCTTTTGAAACTGGCTTGGCAAAAATATTGCCATGGGCTGAGATCGCCACTGGGAGTAGCCGAAAAAGCTACGTTTCCTCTGTTGTTGCTTTTAGAGTTCATTCCCGCTTCAATCAAATCGAATTCGTTACCCATAAGGGCAACATCATCTGTAGAATTGCCACCCATACCAATATAGAAATCTTCTGCTTTATCGCGATCCCATAGTCTAGATATACATCAGCCTCAAAATTGAGATTTAAACTTTTTGACCAAAGAATCTCGATCCTCCTGTAGTAAACAGTACCGCACCGACCAAGGCTCGTTTTTGAGCCATCTTGTCCAGGGTATTGAGAATATCTGGGGAATAAGCCTTGGCGTATTTAGATTCTCGATTATTGCAGTTACCGTAGCCATTACCTACCAAGTTACCAGCCAAAAAAAGCTGACATTGATAACTGTAATAGAAGATATTATTGGCAAAATCGAGAACTGGAGTTTTAGGAACGAGATTATAACTCAAACCAAAAAAGCAGCAGATCCTTTCTGCTCCTGCCTTGGTTAAAGCTACACTTTCTTGTCCTTTTCTACTGGGAATTACTCTAAAGTCTACGTTAGGTCGAAATCCTGCCAGTAAAGTCTGATACTGCTGAAAATACACCTCTGTATTGACTGTCGTTAAGCCCTGAGACAATAGAAGAGGTACTGTTTCTCCTCCCTGGTTAGCGGGTGAATGTACTAAATTATTTTCTGGGTAATATCGGCTACTGTCTGGTGTAAATTGTTCCTGCATAGTCGAAAATTAATTTTAACGCCAGTCAATTTACCCGCAAGGGAACAGTTTTAATCTAGAGCTACTTCTGGCATATTTTCAATATCTAATGCCAAGCTATTGTCATCCTCGGCAATTGGCTGTTGAAGCTGGTTTAAATCGATACCGCTGTCATATAAAGATAATCTTTGGCGTAAATCTCGATCGCAATAGCAAAAATCGCTCTCTGTAAAAGTTCTTCTGGCAAATTTAATTCGGCTACCGTTCTTTAAAGAATTAGCGATTAAGCTTACAACGGAAACATCTTTAGGACTTAAATTGAGTTTCTTAGTTAATAAATAAGCTCTGGCTAGGGTTAACGGGCTTGATTCTATGCCCGACCAGTTAATAATCTTTAATTGCTTATCTTCTGAGCGCAACAAATCTAGTTCGCACTGAAGCCAACTTTCCCCAAGCATTACTGCTACCTGACATCCCCAATTCCTACTCCACTCGGGACTAAACATCTCGGGTAAAAACAACCTGCATTCAGTAACCAAACGGTTGAGATAGGAATTGTTTGCCAAAACTTGTTCGTTGTCTATCCCAGCATCAATCTGCCGTAATAAAGTTCTCAGCTTACCCGTGATGGGCCAACCTCTTGTAGAATTTGGATAAAGCGTGGATAGATACTCGATCGTTCCCTCTTTCATCTTTATAATTATCAGTAAAACTGCCCCTACAACTCCCGCAAGGGACTGAATACCGTCTAGATATCATGGAAAAGATCGAGATTTATTAAATCCCCAAGCCGACTAGCAGCTCTTTTGCCCAACTCCAACTGAATCAACTTTTGGCGATCGATTAATTCTTCTGTACTTGCTTGACTAACAATCCGATCTATATCGGTGTTATTAGCTTCTTCAGCAAATTTGACAGTCGAAGAGCCATTGCGATCTTGTTTGGGATTACCGTCAAACCAGAAGGCATCGCCAATGAGAAACAAATCCTTTGTACTGCGAGAAAGAGCCACATAAAGCAAATTTTGTTCTTGCTTTTGCTGCCACGGCTTTTGATTATCCCAAAGTAATGGTAAAGTCAGTGGTTCGGCTAGATACACCCGCTCTGCCTCCATCCCCTTTGCCCTGTGTATAGTGGAAAGCAATACGGATTCGCTATCTTCGGAACTAAATAACTGCTCAATTTTTTCAGTTAAATTTTCAACCGACTGGCATTGATGAAAATGTTGGTAAATTGCTTTGATTGCCTTAACTCGATCTTGAAGCTGCATCAACAAGACAGAACCATTATCATTTTCTTGATAGATAGAGCGTTTTAACTCTATATAAGCCTGACAAAATTTAAGAAAACTATGATAAATAAAGTCTGATTGACTAGAAATATCTTCAAGTAACTCTAATAAGTCTCGTTTTAGAGAACTACCAACCAAATTACAGGCAATGCCACGGGTAATTAGTTTTAAGTTTAGATCTACTAAACTACTGCTACACCTGGCAATTACCAAATCTCTTGCTCTAACTTGAGTATCACTATCTTGATGCCATAAATCCGACTCAGAAATCACCTTTATTATGCCTTGGGGAGCATTGTTCCTGGGTTTAATGGGGATATCAGGACAAAGTTGGTTGATTAATTCAATGTGACTTACTGGACATCGATAGCATATTGGTAAGGTGAATTCATTAGCATTGAGTCTTTGTTTAATGTTGTTAAAGCTGTTGGTGTCAGCACCGCAAAATCCATTGATAGACTGGGCGGGGTCTCCTACAAAAAGCATTTTCGCTTCTTTGTGAGCCAGGCTAAGAACAAACTCTAGTTGCAGACGGCTCATGTCCTGAGCCTCATCTACCATTACTCTTAAAGCATACTTAAATCCTGGACTGCGATCGATCTGCCAAACTACGGGAAGCCAAAGCATATCCGTGTGATCGACAATAGCTGACTCGGCAGCCTGTTGACTACCCATCTCAAATAGCATTTGCAGGCGTTCCCCAATTGCTATCAGGTCTTTACTTTGAATATCTAAAGCATAACGATCGATTAACCACCTCAAAGCTTCAGGAGTTGTCCCCGATAGAGTCTGGCGGACAAAATCAGCTAGCCTAAGAAAGCTAGTACGACTAATTAGCTTTCCCTGTTCTGGATTGCTCCCATCAAACCAGTCTAAATATTGTGCCAGATTGCGATACTTTTGTTCTATAACATCTAGTTTTCTGACGCCTAGATATCTTTTTAAAACCCTATATCCAGCGCTGTGTACGGTAGAAATAGAGCGACTCCAGCGGGGATCTAACTTGGCAATTAAGGCATCTTTGTTTTTGCGGTTAAATACTAATACCAGACAATCTTTAATATCGATTGAACTACCAGAAATAGCATCAGCTGCTAGTTTTAAAAGAGTTGACTTACCTGAACCAGCTACAGAATTAACCACAGTATCAGTCAAATCTCGATTATCTCCCAACCAGTCTATTACTTCTTGTTGATAAATACTTGGCTGCATAGTCAATAAGTTCAAATTAAATTTTTAACCAATCTTATGCGCTAGCAGTGTCAATCAAAAATCGTATTTACAGAAATAAGCCCTAGGGCTTACTTACACTTCTCAAGTTAGAATTGAGTAGAGATAGCAAATTAATTACCAAGAGCCCAACAGCAATGTCAGAAGTTACTTCTAACACAGAATTAAATCTTCAAGACTCTTCGATTCAATCAGAGAAAGGTTTTTTTGACCTGACCCCTGACGAAATCGAAAAGAAAGCTCAAATTGCCGTTGAGAAAGCCGTTAAGCGAATGCACTCTAAAGGTATAGCCACAATTACCTCCGTAGATGGAAAAATGTACCAACAACATCCCGATGGACGATTAGAGCCATATTCCATCGAGCTTGATGAAACAAGTAAATAAAATAGGGGTTAATGAGCGAAGTATTAACTCCCCGCCTGGTTATGTTTGCAGGACCCAATGGTTCGGGTAAATCCACAATCACACCGATTTTTCAAGCCGAAGCCGATTTTCCCCGCAATTATATCAATCCCGATGAAATTGCCAATGAACTTGGGGGTAATATTATGGAGAGAGCTTACGAGGCTTCTGCTATAGCAGCGAATCGCCGACAAGAATGTTTGTCAAAGGGAGAGTCCTTTGCTTTTGAAACCGTTATGAGTCATCCCAGCAAGTTAGCTTTATTAGAAAAAGCCAAAGATGCTGGTTTTGAGATTACCTTAGTTTTTATTAGTACGGAAAATCCAGAATACAACGTAGGAAGAGTTCGACAGCGAGTAGTTGAAGGGGGTCATAATGTTCCTACAGACAAAATCATCGCTCGTTACTACCGCACCCATTCCTTTTTAGCAAAAGCTGCTGAAATTGCTCAAAGCACCTATATTTTTGACAACACCGTAACTCCACAACTAGGAGCAGTATTAGCTGAAGGTCGGGTAGTACGACAAAATTTTGACTCTCCTCAATGGATTGAAGATACTCTCAATGTACTTTCCGCTCGCCTTCGGGAAAGAAATTTATTGGTACAAGTGTTAGGACAAAGAACTCTATCTCGAACGAATATTAATGAAGCAGAATACACTGGGACAATTGAATCGGTTGGCGAATATTATGCCGTTCAACAAGTGTCAGCTACTGAAGTAGTCTTACACGATCTTTGCTTGATTAATTTAGAGTTATCTTTATCTCAAACTGTCAAAATTGACTATCAAGACGGAGTTAGCAGAATTGAGGGGGTATGGTAATCAGTTATGTCTATGACTAGAGATTTTAAGGAGACAGTTTTTAGGGGATCGCCCCATCAAAGTAGCTACTAAAGTCTACCGTTCTAACCTCTCTTTCAATTTTGTATATCGCTGCTGCTGTTTAACCTGCTTAACAGCGATTGGCTTGGCCACTGCGCGGAGCGCAATCGCCACTGCTTTTTCCGAACCTACAATCAACGCCAGTTTCTTCGCCCTAGTCAACCCCGTATAGAACCCATTTGGGATCTCGAAAAGAGAGTATAATAAGCGAAAAATGCCATATACCAGTAGCTTGTCGGATCGAAAATGGAAAATAATTGAGCCTCTATTGCCTAAGAAAAAAAGAACCAAACCGCCAAAGTGGACCAAAAGAGAGATTTTAGACGGTATTTTGTATCAATTGAAAAATGGTTGTAATTGGTGTGATTTGCCTAAAGACTTACCACCCTATTCAACAGTATTTTGGCATTACAAACAGTGGCGAGCCGAAGGGGTAATCGAAAAAATAATGATAACGCTTCATGGTCGAGTCAGAGAACAAGTTAAAAAAAAAAGTCAGTGGACAACACTTCTCATAATTGATTCGCAAGCCGTGAAAAATACTTGTAATGCTAGCGTTGAAAGTAAAGGTTTTTGTTTTTACGCGCTCTACTAATGGCATCAAAAGACATTTAGCCGTAGATAGTTTAGGATTTCCCTTTTTTACTCACTGCACAAAAGCTAATTTATCCGATGATGCTGGCTTAATTGAAATGTTGGTTAACAATATTGAATATTTTAGAGCTAAACCCGTGAATATTCCGAAGATTACTATCCTACTCGACAATGGGTATCATCCCGAAAAGCTGATGGAGGAGTTAAAGAAAATTTATCCTCAGATCATGACCAAGATTAGATTTGAGCTATCTCCTAAACCGTCGAAAGCAGAAAAGAAAAAGCAAGGAAAAACAGGCTTTGTACCTGTAAAAGCCAGGTGGGTCATTGAAAGAAATAACTCTTGGATGGAAAGATGCAAAAGTTTAGTCAAAAATTTTGAGAGAACTTTAGCTCATGGGACTACCAAAGTTAATCTTTGTTTTGTCCGACTGATGCTTCAAAGACTGGCTACTGGTTAAATAGATCCCAAATGGGTTCTATAAAACAGATTACGAGACAGCATAACGTAGTGTTGAGTATACAGAGACAGAATCACGACAGGATATTCCGAACCCTGACTTTTATGAATCGAACTTGCCCAAGCTAGAGTAATCTCATTCAAATCGGCAAAATCATAAACTACTTCCCTGCCATCAAAATCGATAGTGACTTCCTTCTCGGTAAGATCGATCGCCCTGACAATTCCCAAGTCACCGTTAAATACCTCCCTGTTATAATCATTTTTCAACTGCATCACCCGATCGCCCGTGCGTAAAATACTATCTCCCCTAGTCAATTCTTCTTTAGTTTCACTGGGAGGATCGATCAGTTTTTGTAGAACTTTATTCAAATTGCGAGTCCCCATCAAACCCCTAGTCATGGGACTCCCGTCAGAGATGATAGTGGTGCAGAAACAAGTGACGATCTCATAGAACAATTGTTCTGATAGTAGCTTATCAGCCAGTTTAACAAGTTTGAGCGCGCGATTTTTTCTCAATCAAAGCTTTTAAACATAATTTAATTGCTAAATCTTGAGGGTAATATGAAACCCAACAAATCGTCACAGCATTACGCCAAATTAATCCATCATTTCTACACAATTAAAATACACGAAAAATACTTAAATTCAGAAAAATGTTGGGTAGATATGTCGGCTTTAGTATTAGCTTGGGAATTTTAGCAGTAATTGTCGGTGGAATCGTGCAATGGTTGGATATATCCGCAGGTAGCTTAATTGATTGGTTAATTGGAATTGCTAGTTTTTGGTGGCTG
>JASJEI010000244.1 GCA_030064795.1 Pleurocapsa sp. MO_226.B13
TCAAACATAATCATTTGACTAAGATCGTTTTACGGCAATGATGGTGCGCTTAGGACGAGCTATAAAATCAAGCTTTTTCTGTAGGGCTAATTGGTAGTTTAACTGTAATTTGAGTCCCTCGATCGATTTGGCTATCAAGGGTTATCGAACCTTTGTATAGTTCTACTGCCTTACTAACAATTGATAGTCCCAAACCAGTACCAGGTGTATTACCAACGTTACCAGCGCGATAGAAAGAATCAAAGAGATATTTTTGTGCTTCTTCTGGAATACCTATACCGCGATCGCGCACTTCTAAAATCATCTCTGTGGGATTTTCCGAGTCGTTACAAGATATATTCAGGTTGATAGTTGACCCTGTTGGAGAGTATTTCAGAGCATTTGAGAGTAAATTACTCAAAATCTGTCGGATATTTTTTTCATCTAAAAAGACTAGATCGCGAGGAAATCGATAGTTAAAAGCAATTTGTTTGTCAGTATAAATTGCCGTTAACTCTTGGATTATTTGCAGGCAAAAGCTTCTAAAATTGAGCTGAATAGGTTTAAGAGTTTGTTTTCCTGATTCGGCTTTACTTAAAATCAGGACATCCTCTAGTAAAGAATTCATATTTAAAGCTGCATCTTGAATAGATTGCAAGTAAAATTCTCTTTCCGAGCTACTTAAATTATTTTCATTACTGAGGTTTTGTACGCAGAGTAAAATACTACTTAGAGGATTGCGAAACTCGTGGGAAGCCATGGAAAGAAACCCAGATTTTAGCTGTCGTAATTCCTTTTCTCTGGCTAAGGATTTACGAATTTCTGTTTCGGCTCGTTTTCTCTCGGTAATATCTCTACCGATGTAGACACAATTAAAAAAATTCTTAACTTCTGTGGGGGCAATAAAACAATCAAATTCGATCTGAATGTTTTGCTTTTGCTTGTTGGGAAAATTTACCTCAATTTTTTTTACCGCGTATTTAGAAGCTAATAATAAGTTATAGATTTCCCGATGCTCAAAATTGCTGTCTTGAATAATATCATCAATAGATTGATTCATTAGTTCGGTTCTTTTGTGACCAAATAATTCCAAAGTAGATCGATTAACGCGGTCAATTTTACCAGCAGGAGTTGTAATCAACAACACATCCCTCATCGACTCGATGATTCTGTTAGTACAGTATTCAAATCTTTGTAATCTATTGAGAGTAATTTCTGCTTCATTAAGCTGCTGCATAAAAGATCGCCTTAGTTCCGTCAACTCAGTGACATCTTCTAGCAGCACGATTAGATGGTCGGCAACCGATTTGATAAACAAATTAAAATAGATAGTATCCTGAGAATCTCGATCGCGAGTAATCGATTTCAAAGCAAAATTCTCTTGTTGCCCCGATAAGATCGCTTTACAAGTTGACTCTAAGCCGATCATTTCAGGGAAACCTTGGCGGATATCTCCGCCGACAATAATAGTTCCGTCGGCGTACTTTTCGATATTTGGGGAAAATTGAACGATCATCAAGTTGCGATCGCAAACTAGATATTCTTGCTTGTCGGTGACTGGTATTAAATCCACGATTTAATTACTGTGATTAGCTTTACTTGGGCATTAGTTTAGATACTCCGAACCAAATTAAATCAACGCTCAAATAAAATTAAGCATTAAATCGCCTACTCGATGAGCTTAATTTAAGCTTAAAATATAATCAGTCAAAAACGAAAGACAACGCAGCACTTTGTCGAAATTTCTAGATTTTTTGGGTTTTTGACGGCATAATCTCGATTTAAACCAAGAGAGATAGATAGTAACTACATAAAGAAGCGATCGCAATTTAAATCTATTTAAGCATCGCGATCGCTTCTTATAAAGATGGTAATGTCGCTTTTACGTTTTTGTTGCTAATTACAGATCCCTTTTTCATCTGCTGATACATGAGATGAAGTAAAACTATTTGTGGGTAACGAGAGTGAGCGAAATTATTTAACGGTAGCGTTTTTTGCGACGAGCAATTGCTTTACGTTTACGCTTCTCAATTGGTGTCTCGTAGTGACGACGACGCTTTATATCAGCGAAGATCCCTGCTTTAGATACTTGACGTTTGAATCGACGCAGTGCAGATTCTATGTTTTCGTTTTGTCCAACAACCACTTGGGTCATTAAAAATCATCCTCCTTTATTAATTGTGATTTGAGATATTTTCTTAGTTAGTAGCCAGCAGATTACTGCTCAACTTATTATAGCTCGGCAGCAAATAACCCGAGCTAGATTGTGGGAAAACAAAGAACTTATTTATGACTGTCTATTGTTCTTGGTATTACCCTAGATCGGATTAAATCGATCTCTAAAATAGTTTGGTCGAGTTTTTACAGTTAACTACTAATTACTCAAACTAACATATATTTATCATATTACAGTTTTGGACATACAGTAATATGGTGCTTGTAAATCTTAACTCAATCAATAATTTTTGACTGCCATTTACTTTAGTGCAAAAAGTGACGAGTACCACTCAATACCATTACTATACCCAACTCATTAGCAGCAGCAATCGAGTCTTTATCTCGAATTGAACCTCCAGGCTGGATAATAGCACTAATACCCGCAGCAGCAGCAGTACGCACCGAATCATCAAAAGGGAAGAAACCATCACTAGCTAAGACTCCTCCTAAAGCTTTGTCCCCAGCTTGTTCCAAGGCGATTTTGACCGCTCCTACTCGGTTCATTTGTCCCGCACCTATGCCCAGGGTAGTGCGATCGCGACTGACTAAAATCGCATTAGATTTAACGTGCTTGACTAGCTTTTGAGCAAACAGCATTTCGGCAATTTGTTCTGGGGTAGGTTGCTTTTCGGTGACAAACTGCCACTCATCGGGGTTTTCGATCTTCTCATCGCTCTTTTGGACTAAAAACCCGCCCGCGATCGCTTTAATCGTTTCTGGTTGTCCCGTCGCCAGATCGCTTAAGAGCAGTACTCTCAATTTAGACTTAGCTTGCAGGATCTCTCGTGCAGATTCATCGCAGCCAGGAGCGACAACACATTCCAAAAAGGTTTTAGTGAGAGCTTGGGCTGTTTCCGCGTCGATAGGCTGATTTAATGCTACAATTCCGCCAAAAGCCGAGATATTATCCGCATTAAATGCTTTTTCGTAGGCTTGGCATAAAGTGTTACCAACTGCTGCACCGCAAGGATTAGTGTGTTTGAGGACTGCTGCTGCGGGTTCTGAAGGGTCGAATTCGCTAATAATACGTCTTGCTGCTTCCAAATCGACTAAATTGTTGTAACTAAGTTCTTTACCCTGTAGTTTAGTTGCCGATGCCCAACCCGATGGCACTTTACCAGTTTGATACCAGGCTGCGGGTTGGTGGGGGTTTTCGCCATAACGTAAAGACTGTATTTTATGTCCAGCAACACTATAACTGTCTCCCAAATCTTCTGACTGATTGAGATTGGCAAAATAAGCCGAGATAGCGCGATCGTAACTATTGGTATGGGCAAAAGCTTCACCAGCCATGCGTTGACGAAATTCTAAAGACACTTGGTTAGACTGCTCGTATTCGGCAAGATAATTGTCATACTGACTGGGATTACACAAAACCGTCAGGTATTTAAAATTTTTCGCTGCCGCACGAATCAAAGTCGGGCCGCCAATGTCGATTTTCTCGATCGCTTCTGATATAGTGACATTAGGCTGGGCAATGGTTTGCTCGAAAGGATAGAGGTTGACGACAACTAAATCAAAAGGTCGAATGTCGTTAGCTGCTAAATCTTCTCGGTCCGTTGCTAGATCTTGACGAGCCAAGATCCCTCCATGAATGCGAGGATGTAAAGTTTTAACCCTTCCGCCTAAGATCTCTGGCGAACCTGTATAGTCACTAACTTTGGTTACGGTAATACCAGCATCCTGTAAGGTTTTTGCCGTACCACCACTACTGATAATCTCAAATTGAAACTTTTCGACTAACTTGCGGGCAAACTCAACAATGCCAGTTTTATCGGAAACGCTTAAAAGTGCAAGACGACTCATATAATTTCTCTTGGTTCAAAAGACAGATATTTTAATGTCTTAGACTATTTTAGAGATACAGAGCAATTGAGTAAATTAATCGCTTAGGGGAAGATAGGGCGAAGGAACAAGGAACAAGGAGCAAGGAACAAGGAACAAGGAATGACTAACCACTAACTCCGAACTCCGAACTCCGAACTCCGAACCAACGACCATTTACAGATTACTACCAAAGATGCGATAAACTAATTTGCAATTAACCGACATAACTATATTCCCACTTTTGGCGATGGTAAATAATTCCAGTACTAGCTCTTATGCAATTGATTTTGGCACTAGCAATACAGCGATCGCCCGCTGGAATCCAGCTACAGAGAAGGCAGAATTGGTGAAGTTACCTGGTTTATCGCAACAGTTTACTTCTTTACCCCCTCTCATCCCCAGTTTGGTTTATGTGGAAGATGCCCAAAAGCCTCAAATTTTGGTCGGACAAGTAGTACGCGATCGCGGTTTGGATTTTGCTAATAATCCGCGTTTTTTTCGGAGTTTTAAACGAGGTATTGGAACCAGTATTCAGGGTTTTTTACCCGAATTGGACGGCAAAAGTTTATCTTTTGAACGGGTGGGAGAATGGTTTTTGCGCGAAGCGATCGCTCATCTCCAAGGAGAAACTAAAGAAAATCTGCAATCTTTGGTATTGACTGTCCCCGTGGATAGTTTTGAATCTTATCGCAACTGGTTGATGGGTGTTTGTGAATCTTTAGCGGTAGAACAAATTAGAATCCTCGATGAGCCGACGGCTGCTGCTTTGGGTTATGGTGCAGCAGAGCGGGAATTATTGCTGGTAGTAGATTTTGGTGGGGGGACAATCGATCTGTCTTTGGTGCAGCTGTCTTCTGTTAATACTCAAACTGGCTACATCCTCAAATGGGGAGAGAAAATGTTGGGTAAAAATACGGCTCAGAAAAAAAATACCGCTCGCGTCATTGCTAAAGCGGGGGCTAATTTGGGCGGTGCTGACCTCGATAATTGGTTGGTAGATTATTTTGCTCGAACACAAAACTTACCCAAGTCTACCTTGACCACTCGTCTAGCGGAGAGGCTTAAAATCAAGCTTTCGGATGAGACGGAAGCTAAAGAGGTTTATTTTAACGATGAAACTTTAGAAACTTACGAACTGGCTCTAGATCGGGACACCTTCGAGCAGATTTTGTCGCAACAAGGCTTCTTTACTCGCCTAGATGACTTGATGACTCAAGTTTTACAACAAGCTAGGCGTAACGGCGTAGAAACCACTGATATCGAGGCAGTACTTTTGGTAGGTGGCTCGATAAAAATACCTGCGGTGCAAAACTGGGTTAAGCAATATTTTGATGAAGCTTTGGTAAAGAATCAACATCACTTTGAAGCGATCGCTACTGGAGCTTTGCAAGTCGCTCAAAGCTTTGAAATTCAAGATTTTTTGTACCATAGCTATGGGATCCGCTACTGGAATCGTAAAACCAACCATCACGATTGGCATCCGATTATTAAAACAGGACAGCCATATCCGACGAATAAGCCAGTAAAACTGGTCTTAGGAGCTTCTAGCCCCAATCAAAGCAGTATAGAGTTGATTATCGGCGAATTAGCTACCGAGAGTGCCAATACTGAAGTGTATTTTGATGGAGATCGTTTGGTTACTCGCACCGTAGACACTCGTATGACTGGAGTTCAACCCTTAAACGACCGAGAAGGGGCCAGAACTATTGCTCAATTAAATCCCCTGGGAAATCCAGGAAGCGATCGCCTTAAACTCCTATTCAACGTCGATTCACAGAGATACTTACGTATTACAGTAGAAGACCTATTGACCCAAGAAACTTTACTGAATAATTACATAGTAGTCAAACTAAATTAAGAAAACATACTGTAACATGGATTTAAGTAAATACCATGACACCTGTTTCATGGGATTTTGCGTGAATATACTGAATATTCAATTGTTTATACGCTCAAATGCGTATTTGGCTGCAATTTTAAGTAAATCTACCCGAAAAAATTACAACTATCGTCGGATCCATATATTTTTTTATTTCTGTAATACTACAAAATAATATCTCATTTTGGGTATCTAAAATGCTACCCTTTTATTTGTTGTTATCTAGTTATAACTACCTAAGAGCATAAATTTAAACGTCTCAACGTAAATATATTTACGAGTTCAACAAATATCCACCAAAACTATAGAGAAACATTATAAAAGTGATGAAACCTAAGCGAATAAATGTACTAGATATTCAAATCGATAATATAGGTATGCAAGAGCTATTAGAAAAGCTCAGAATCGGTGGAGTAGTGTTTACACCCAATGTCGATCATTTGGTGAAACTACAAAAAGACCGTGAGTTCTACAAAGTTTATCAGGAAGCAGATTATCGAGTCTGCGATAGTCAGCTAGTTATGTATGCTTCGCGCTTTTTAGGACAACCAATTGGTGAAAAAGTTTCAGGCTCGGATTTATTTCCTGCTTTTTACCGACGTTACGGTCACGATCGAAACGTTAAGATTTTCTTACTAGGCGGTTTGGAAGGTGTTGCAGAGCGAGCGCGCCATAATATTAACGCCAAAGTCGGTCGTAATATGGTGGTAGATAGTTATTCTCCTTCTTGGGGATTTGAACACAACCCTAGAGAGTGCCAAAAAATTATCGATCTGATTAATAGTTCTGGAGCAAATGTCTTAGCTGTGGGAGTGGGTGCGCCTAAACAAGAAAAATGGATTTGTCAATATAGATCTCGTTTGACCACAATTAAAACTTTCTTGGCGATCGGTGCGACTATAGACTTTGAAGCGGGAAATATTCGTAGGGCTCCTGCTTGGATGAGTTCTGTAGGCTTGGAATGGCTTTATCGACTAACTTTGGAACCAGGTAGATTATGGAAAAGATATTTAGTTGAAGATGTCGCCTTTTTTGTCTTAATTTTCCGTCAAAAGTTTAATTTAAATCGCAAACGAAGTTTTGCTAAAAAAAAAATATATTTGAATCAAGATAGAGCGATTTAGCAATTCTTTCTGAGTTTAAAAAACTATCCTGCTGATGGTCTTTAGTTATTCATTAAAATTCTTAATAATTGAAGACCACTCCATCTAATGAAAGTCAACTACCAGTATTTTTATGGAAGCTATTATAAGCTAATTGATCGCCAGAAATATACCTTTATTTTGAGCTTATTGTAGTAATAAGCAGCAACATATATTCTACTTGTAAACCCAGTTTAAAGTTTTGATTTAAAAGTACAGATTTGGTTACAAGTTTGTAGCGTAATTACTATAGATGATACATACTAAAGTATGAGGAGAGGCTTAAACAAGGATGGCTGAGATTACTGATGTTAGAAAGAATATTACTAGCTGGAATCATTACCTTTTGTATTTATCTATTTCTGAATTTAGGCGGTAAATCGTCTAATGCACCTACTTTAGATGCTCAAAATAACCTAGTTCCAGAGTTGATCGCTCGAATTAAATTTTCGTTTTGATAGTTGTTTTCAACTAAATACTATTGACAATCAAATTACTTCATAAACTAATTGTAGGTTATTAATTTTTTAGTTACTAAAGTTAATAACCTACAATTATTTTTATTGCCAATTTTGCAATTTTTGATTGTAACTTTGTAATTTGCTCTTGAGGCGATGCGCTTGATACCATTGCTTGGCTACGCGGGTATTTTCAAATCCAGCAGCTACTATAATGAAAAGAATTCCTGCTAGTAAGCCCACAATCCATTTTAAGAAAGAATAGGCTATTACCAGGGTCATTAGCTGATAAATAACGGTTAAGATAAGCGTAATAGTGCCAGAAAATAAAAAGGCTCTGATTCTCAAACCTAAACCGAGAAAGATTAAACTAAAACTAATTATGCCAGGAATAATTCCTGGATCTTGATAGAAAAGGGCGACGACACAAATCACGGTGCAACCGATAAGACGCATCCAATGACGTTGTTGACGCTTAGATTGGAAGTAAGGATCGAATTGAGCGATATATAAGATCGAGAGACTAACAATTCCCGCCAGCCAAATAAATTCTGTATTGAATTGCCAAACGAGTCTAATAATGCCCCAATTAATAAATCCCAGACTGAGATAACTCCAACGCAGGTTTTTTTGCCAGAAAGCAATACGAACATAAAAAGCAGCAGTAGCTAATAAACTTAGGTAAGAGATATTTTCTGCTGTCACCAGAGACATCAAAGCAGGAGTAATTACCGCAGCACGTTGCCAAGGAGTGACTCGCCAGCCAAAATTTTGCCAAGGGATTTGATAGATTAAAAGGGCGATCGCACAGGTAAAGATAACTCGCCAAGGATCGAAAAGACTGAGTTGACTAATAATCAGACGACTGTAAACTAAGGTGGCAGCAATTTCTACTAACCCTACGTATACCCACCAGTCATGGGTTTTATCGGAAGATTCGAGATCGCCATCTTTTCCTTGAATAACCGCATAAACACCGAGAAAAAAGCTGGTAGCAAGACTAATAGGAGTCAGACGAGGAGTAATAGTTTCAATGGCGATACTAGCAGCGATAATTTTGAGGATACTACCGATCGCCCAATGAATATGTGCTACCAAAACAACCCGCGTTAAGCTGAGATTAAAAATAGTTGTATGCCTCTTCCCACACCACCATGCACCCAGACGATAAGTAAAAGCGATCGCTGCTGCTACTAAAGCTAGAATTGTTATCCCATCGGCAGCACTACCACCTGATGACTGTTGCATTTGATAGATGACTAATTCATAAATCCCAAGCGAAACACCGATAAAACCCAAATAGTTAGTTATTAGATTTACTTGGCGATGCTGCTGGGGGGTATCGATAAAGATCGCAGCTGCACCCAAAGTTATTAATCCCGTATAGGAGTTGAAGTAGGGAAACCGCCAGAATATTCCTAAGACAGCATAAATTAAAGGTATATAGGATAAATTTAATCTCGCCCAAGCTGAAGTGGTTTGAATTAGCCAACCTATAGCGATCGTTGAGATAAAGCCTAAGCTGATATTAGTGGTAGCCAGGATTAAACCACTACGCCCTAATAGCATCGCCAATGCTGCTGCAAATAATGCTACCAGCCAAACCAGGGTATATAAAACCAGATTGTTAGGTTGTTGTTGCTCATGGTAACGCCAAACAATAGTGCCAGTTAGCAAGCCAGTAGTTAATAAATACTGAAAATATAATCCAGAAATACTTATATTGAGCAGATTGAAATAGATAATACTAACTATAGCAAGCTCAATAATTAGTAGGGCGATCGCCCAATAGTCTGCTGCTTGACTATACTTTTTAATTAATTTAAAATTCCTAGTTTCCCTTCCCACTCCTAAAATTCCATGGGCGGTACGTTGAGAGATATAGTCAAATTTAGGAGTATCTAAAGATCTTTGTAAATACTGACGGAATCGATCTAAACCGAGAATCGTAACTGCACCGATTGATAACCAATGCCAATTGTTAAGATTATTAACCCAAGGATAAAGCAAGCTGGCGATCGAAATCAATCCAAAACCGATGTGGATCGCTGTAACCCAAGTACGACGCAGGTGAAAAGCATTAACGAACATTAAGCCGATCGCGACAATCAAACCAATCGATCTAGTTACGGGTTGTCCTAATAATAAGATCTGAGCAACAATCAAGGCGATACAGCTAAAAGTAGTTGCGATCCGACGCTGCTGTATTTTATGGGTATACTTAGCAACCCAGGTTAACATCCCAGGAACGATTAACCAGATAGATCCCCAAACAAAAATATCAGGGGTAGATGAATCAGGATCGGCAATTTGGGAAGCAAAGCAGACATAGCTGATAGCAGCTAGCAGTAAACCTGCATACCAACAGCTTTGAACCAAAATAGATTTAAAGTTGTGTTGTCGAGGCGTATCGCGATCGATCCTAACCATGTTTGTACTAGCAACATTAAATAATTTGGGCTGAGAGATATTTCTTTGTTGTTTGGTTTGATGACTATAAACAATCCATTCCAGTACCATCAACAAAACTAAAATACTACCCCAAAGGGATTGACTCAAATTAGGCGAGATAGTTGCAATAGCATTAACTACTGTAACTAATCCCAACAGGTGGGTGAAATAAACCAGTAAAATTCTAATCGGTCGATGGGGCGTACAAGCTACATAGCCTAATGTTAGCGTAGAGAATAGTAAGTTTAGCGATCGCCATGTAGGATTAAACCAACTAAGATAGGTTAATACCAAGCCTAGTAGTAGGGTTAACCCCTCGGCGTATCTAGCTAACTCTGGTTTTTGGCGACGATCTAACCAAGCAGCAATAGCCACAAATAAAATAATATAGGGAAAAAGAGTGACTCCAAATACCGACTCTGGTAAATATTCGGTTTTACTGATGGTAACGGCTAAATCTAAAGCATTATTGCGTAATTGAGGGGGAATTAATTCTTTGGAAACATACAGGGTTTGCAAGCCAATGAAAAAGATTGCGGTTAAGTCTCGCTTGCGCCAATAAAGAGTAAGTCGTTGACTAAATAAATGAATTGCTAAAGCACTTATCCCTACAGTTTGCCAGAAAAACCAGGGTGAATTGAATATACCTCCTAAAACAGATACTAACCAGGTGACAACAAATAAAATCAGACTAATTGTCTGTACGACTTTACTTAAAAAAGTATTAGTAAGTTGCCTTGCTATTTGCCGATTTAAAGAGATAGTTTGTACCCGTCTTTCTCGCGTCAAATAAATTGTTGCTAAAATCCAGCCAAAAATCGCGATCGCCAGTCCACAATGAGTAATTAGATTTTCCTTAGTTAATAATACTCTAGCTAATAGTAACGACCAGGCAGACAATAAAAATAATAAATTGAATAGTGGGTATTTTTTCTTAGGTAGTAAAAACCAATAGTGACTCAAACCAATAACAGCGATACCACCGTAGATTGCCATCCAAAGTATGGGGATAAACTGCCAAATTAAATGTAGATAACTTAACAATAGAAAGAGCGAAATAAATAATTTATAATTAGATTTTTGTTTAAATCTAGATAATAAACAAACAATAGTCGTAAGAATGATTAAAGCAACTATTAAGGTAATCCATTCTAAAATATTATTACCCAAACCCAAATCACTAATCGACCAACAATTAATTGGTACGAGTAACAGTGCGATCGCCTTAACAGTTTGAGAAGTTAACTGAAGATTTTCTTGTTTACTCGACCAAAAACCAATACCCCAAAAGCCTAAAGTATAAACTAAAAGGACTAAATACTGTCCGAAACGGGAAAAGTTCTGCCACTGACTAGCAGCTAATACTCCAGAGGAAACAACAACTAAAAATATACCTAAAAATAGTAACCAGCGAATACTTAATTCATCTAAAAATCCTTGCCAAATATGATTGATAATATTTGGTCGATCGGTAATTTTAACTAATTCGTTTGCCGTAACTTTAGAAGCTGTAGTTTTAACTTTTGGCGTATTGGTAACTACTTTAGTTTCTGGTAAGGTACAGCTTAACTTATAACGACAGATCGTTTTAACCTGGGTTTGACTAATTAAACCTAATTCTAACCACCGATCTAAACCCGTTAATAAATTAGGATTATTAGCTTTGATATAAATCTCCAAGCTTAACCAAGAATCATTATTTTTAGGCTGAGAATGTCGATTATCTTGACTATCGCCCCGTGAAGACATGAGAACATTAGAAATTAGCTTACGTTTTATTTATATCTTGATTTACTCTCGATTGAACATCGGACGACAAACACTTAACATCTTCTCTTCTCCGCTAGAGATGAATAAGTAAACTTTAAATTCACTAGATATAGGTTAGGTTAGAAGAGAAAATATCTAAAATTGATTGTTTGAAAAAAAAGTTTGTCGGAACTTAATAAAATAAAAAATTTTTACTTATCTTAAAATTTAATTTACAAATATTCTCTTAGCTATTTTTACTCTTAAATCGCTGTTTAATGTTTACAGACTTCGATCACTCTAAAAATAACCTCACCCAAAAATATAACTTGCAAGATACGCCGATTGCTATATTCTAAGTTTAAGGGTAACTATTAGGGAAATAGAGAGTGAAAATCGGATTTTTAGGTACGGGTTTGATGGGACAACCGATGGTTTTACGGTTATTGACAGCCAACCTAGATGTGACTATCTACAATCGCACTAAGTCCAAACTACAGCCATTAACAACAGCAGAGGCAAAAATTGCCGAATCAGCATCAGAAGTAATTCAAAATGCAGACTGTATAATTCTGATGTTGAGTGATGCAGCAGCAATACAACAACTCTTGCTATCAGACGAATCAATTAACCACCTGGCTAACCGTACCATAATCCAAATGGGGACGATCGCACCAACCCAAAGCCAATCGATTCATGATGCGGTAGTCGCTGCGGGAGGAGAATATCTAGAAGCACCAGTATTAGGAAGTATTCCCCAGGTAAAAACAGGGGAGTTGATTGTGATGGTAGGTAGTACTGATGCTCAGTTTGCTAAGTATAGTGAATTATTACAACACTATAGCCCCAAACCAATACACGTCGGGGAAGTTGGCACAGCAGCAGCCATGAAATTAGCCCTCAATCAGTTGATTGCTGGCTTAACTAGTACTTTTGCTCTCAGTTTGAGTTTTGTGCAGCAACAGGGAGTAGATGTCGAGCAATTTATGTCAGTTGTACGGGAAAGTGCCTTATATGCCCCTACCTTTGATAAAAAACTCTCCCGAATGTGCGATCGCAATTTTGATAATCCTAATTTTCCGACCAAACATTTATTAAAAGATACCAATTTATTTCTCGCTCAAGCAGCAGAATTGGGTTTAAATACTAGTAGTCTTGAAGGGATCAAACAAATTATCGAGCAAGCAATTTCTTTAGGTTTGGCAGAGCAAGATTATTCCGCTATTTATAATGCTATAGCTAGTTCGGAGTTCGGAGTTCGGAGTTAATTACTAATTATATAGTTTGTTTATTAGTAATTTTTGCTGAAGTAAAGCAATGAAAATATTCAAAATATTGGGATTAATTATATGTGTTACTTGTTTTGTCGTTGTTGTAAGTACTCTACGGACTGCAAAAAAATATCGTGCCTATTCAGCTTCAGTAACTTGTTTGGAATCAAAGCCTAATGACAGTAAGACGTAAGACCTTTGGTAGGGCATTAGCAGTCAATAATAATTATTAATTCATTTAGAGCTGCTCGTAAAGTTTCTGCTACCAATTCCAAACGATTCAATTGACGAATTGATGAAATAACTCTGGTTGAGTCGGTTCTTTGTTTACCTCGTGCTTTGATTAAGCCTAAACTCTGACATTGTTCGAGTAATTTTTCTAATAGTAGATGTTCAATTTTCCTACTCAAGAGGCGACTGCGAAATTCGCATAGTACGCTATGGTCAAAACCTGCATCAGTTAATTCCAGTCCCAATAAATATTTCGGTTCTACCGAACTTACTGTGTAAAATCAATAAAAATTTTGGGGGAGAAAGAAGGCGAGCGCGAAATAGAAGCTATACTAGGCTTGATTTTTGCAGATAAACCTGGTTGACTGTTATTTATATAAACGTAACTGCTCAATAACCACTGGTGGCGATCGGGTTTGAAAGTTTGAAAGGTGATCGAGGATAAAAGACGATCGGGTTGCAACAAATCCACTCCATCTGCTTTAATAAATAGGATCATGAGAAAATCTTCGCTCCCCATAGAGATTCCAGAGTCCGAACGTACACCCTTGGTGAATTGGTTGGTGAACAAGCGTCACCGAGCAGCAACAGATAATCGAGAAGCAACAGGAGACAATCGAAAAGCAGCAACAAACAATTGCCAAACTAGAAGAAAAACTCAGTAGTCTCGACGAGCAACTCAAAGTAGCTAAGAAATTAAAGGGCAAACCGAAAATTAGACCCAGCACTCTTAACCAAGAGGAAAAAAAGCCCAAAGAAAAGGGAAAAAGAGCTGGCTCAGACAAACGTAGCAAGAAGTCGAGCTTTGTTGTAGATGAAGAAAGGATCGTTGAACCAGAAAATTTACCAGAAGGCTCAACTTTTAATGGATATAGAGAATATGACGTACAAGAAATAATTCTCAAACGACATAATATTAGGTTTTTGCGCTTCGGAGTACGTCACAGTAAAAGGAAAGACAGTAGTGGGAAAGTTACCCAGAGAATACCTTGGGCATTACGGACCTACTCTGAGGTCGTTTACTCTCTATCAACATCATCAATGTCGAGTCCCGCAGAATTTAATTCTAGAAGAGCTTAGAGAATTTGGGGTAGATATTTCAGCTGGGCAAGTTAACCGACTCTTGGTGGAAGATAAAGAGTCTTTTCACACTGAGCAAAGTCAGGTCTTACAAACTGGTTTGGAAACAGCCGACTACATACATACGGATGATACAGGAGCCCGACATCAGGGGCAGAACGGATATTGCACAGTCATCGGCAATGACCTATTTACTTACTTCAGTAGTACCAAAAGTAAAAGTCGGGAAAACTATCTGCGGATTCTGCGAGGAACACATGAAGACTTCGTCCTCAATGAATATTCCCGCGACTATTTGTCACAGCAGAAATTGGCAGTCTGCCATCTATCCAAACTCAAGTTTTCTTCTCAGGTGATTAGCAGTTGCGATCGAGAGTGGAGTCAATATTTAGAGGCATTGTGCATAACCAGTAAACAAGCAATTAAATTAGTGACAGAAGCAGCACTGTTGGGAAGTGCGATCGAGCATGGACTTTCAACAGAGCTGATTGTTCTCAGTGATGGAGCTAAACAGTTTGCCATTTTAGTCCATGCTCTGTGTTGGGTTCATATGGAAAGAACTCTTCGCCGTCTCAATGGGTTAACGGTACAGCACCGACAAGAGATTGAGGAAGTGCAAAATACCTTGTGGACTTACTACCACGAACTGAAAGCTTATCAAGAGCAGCCAACTCTCCAAGAAAGGACGCGATTAGAAGCACGCTTTGATGAAATTTTTGGGCAGCGCTACCCCCATCACTATGGTCTCAACTTAGCTATGCAGCAGTTTTGTGCTCATAAGGACGAGTTACTGCGAGTACTAGATCTCCCTCAATTACCCCTACATACTAATGCTGCTGAGAACGATCTTCGAGAGTATGTCACCAGACGAAAGATTAGCGGTGGTACTCGTCACGACAATGGGCGAATGGCTCGCGATACGTTTACGGGTTTGAAAAAAACCTGCCGGAAATTAGCTTTATCCTTTTGGCAGTATTTGCTCTCTCGTTTCACTGGCAATGAAACGGTTCCATATCTACCAGATGTGATTAGAGCCAGAGCATCAGCCCCTGCCCCTACTTAATCCCCTCGCTCGCCATTGCTTCTCGAGCGCCATTGCTTCTCGAGCGTCTCCAGCGGTTATTGAGCAATTACATATAAACGCTTATATTTATCAATTCAAATAAGATGGCATCAAATTCCGAACTTTATCTAATGACTCAATTGCTAAATTGATCAGGAGTCAAAGTTATAGATTATCGGATAATTGAAGGGATAGGAATAATTTGATCATTAGAAAATACTCAGAAACAAGTTGTTTGTCCCTCTTGTGGTCAAACTACCGAGTTATTACATCAAAATAATTTCCCAACTGTTCGAGATTGATCATGATTGTCAACAATCGGTATATTTAAAAGTAAA
>JASJEI010000006.1 GCA_030064795.1 Pleurocapsa sp. MO_226.B13
GCAAACGCACCTTATTTTTACAATGCTTACAGGATAAAGGTTTGAGCCATTATTTACTTTTGTAACTAAAATTTGAAAGTCTTGCTACGTAAGGTTTACAGAATTTAGATGCGTTTGCCCTGGGTGCAATCGCCAAAAGGAGAAATTCGCTTCTTGTGCGATCGGCACTCCAATGATCGACACCTTTGGGAATTAAAACTATATCTCCCATTTGGGTATCTACTGCTTCAAAGTGATCGTCCATCTTTATTTCTACTGATATTTTCTTTAAAGACAATACAAGTACGTGCTGTTGAAAGATTACTTCTGGCTTTTCATAGGGTGGTTGACGGTGATGTTCAAATACCAAGTTTTGCCAACCTGCATCGTGACTGGTTAGTATTGGTTTTTGGGGAACATGATTTTTGTAATATTCTCGATCGGATATATTTATCGATCTTGATTTTTGATGCTGCATAGTCATAGCCATTTAGTTTAAAAAGTTATAGTAAGAAATTATTAGAAAAGTTAACAAAATTTACAGACTTTGCATCAAAAGTGATTAATTTCTTAATTTGCCGATTTTTGATTTATGCAGCCCTACTGGTCTGTCAACATTGATTTGAGGGGTAAATATTAATAAGTATCTTCCCCTGCTTCCCCTGTTTCCCCTGTTTCCCCTGCTTCCCCTGTTTCCCCTGTTTCCCCTGCTTCCCCTGCTTCCCCTGCTTCCCCCAACCCATCAATTAATTATTGACAGAGTACTACTAGCGATCGCGATAAATTTTGGGAGTAGTTCCGATTAAACGTTTAAAGTGTTTAGTAAAGTGGCTTTGATTAGAAAATCCGACTTCTAAGGCAATATCGGTAATACTTAGTTTCCTTTCTCTTAATAAAATTTTGCTTCGTTCAATTCGGCATTTGATTAAATACTGATAGGGTGTAATTCCTGTAGATTGTTTAAATAAGCGACAGAAATAAAAGCGACTGATGCCTATTTCCGATGCCATTGCCTCTAACGAGATATTTTCGGCTAAACGATCTTGAATATAGTCAACAGCCTGTCGCAACTGATACTTAGATAAGCCTCCGCCATACTCTTGAAAGACTGGTTTGCGAGTCGAGTAATATTGCAGCAGATGCGCCGATAAAGCTGTAGACATCGATTCGGCATAGAAATGACTACTCGCAGGATCGTTTTCTAAAGCTGCTTTAAGTGCCAGTCCCATCTGACTAATTAAAGGATCGGGCTGATGAAAGTTCGGTATCAGTTCCACTCGTTCTGGAGAAATTGTCTCATAAGCATTTTGTGCGAAGCATTGAGGGTCTAGATAGCAGTGAATAAATTCTACATTCTTAGACCAGCCCATTCGATAAGGTAAGTCAGCAGGACAAATTTGGGTTCCATAGGCGGGAAATTTCTGTAAGGTTTGCACCTTTCCTTCGGCAACAATTTCTACTACTCCTGGATCTGTAAGTGGAATACTAACAATATGCTGGGAAGTAATTATTTCGGGAATTTCCCAAGAGGGCTGATGATAATAAACGAGATGAATGCCTTGCCAGCCTGCTTGGTAACTCGACAAAAGAGGCTCGCGAGTCAGAATCTGCGACATTGCTCCTTCCTGAAAAGGATTGACTGTTATGGGCTTTGCTGGTGTCATGGCGTTTATTTATCGAGCGATCGCACTCTAATTATTAGATTGTGTTAATTCTAAAACTGTTTTTCTCGGATGATATTAAAGTTTAACGGTTGGAAGATACTGGCTTATTGCAATTTTTTAAATGAACAATAGCAATATTTCGATCGACGGTACCCTTTGATTTGGGATAACATCTCTACAGAAGAAACAAAAACTAATGAATTAGAGATTTTTCCACAATTTCCGAGCGGATTTTAATCAAACAAATGAGTAAATATGTAATTGGTGTTGATGTTGGTACGACTAGCACTAAATCAGTATTGTATAGCCATGGCGGTAAATTAATTGAGCAACACGCAGTGGGGTATCCTCTCAATTCACCAACCCCAGGGGCAGCGGTACAAGATCCCGATGAAATTTTCCAAGCGGTGCTGACAACTGTGAAACAGGTAGTTGCCCAAAGCGAAATAAACCCCTGCGATCTTCTCTGCTTATCTTTTAGTACTGCAATGCACAGTTTAATCCTTGTAGATCGGGAGGGAATGCCTTTAACACCGAGTTTGACTTGGGCAGATAATCGTAGTGCTAATTGGGCAGACAAGCTAAAGCGCGATCGCGATGGACACCAGATCTATGTTCGTACTGGAACACCAATCCATCCCATGTCACCCTTAGTTAAGCTAATGTGGTTGCGGGATACCGACAGTGAACTTTGGCAGCAAGCAGCAAAATTTATCTCAATTAAGGAATATATATTTTGGCAGCTATTTCAAGAATATGTCGTAGATTATTCGATCGCTTCAGCAACGGGCTTATTTAATTTAAATCGCTTAACCTGGGATTCGGGCGCACTGTCTGTTGCAGGAATCAAGGCTTCTCAACTATCTCAACCCGTACCAACTACCCAGATCTTGCGTTCGCTTAAGTCAGAATATGCCGAGCGGATGGGTATTACCGCCAATACACCTGTAGTTATTGGTGCTAGTGATGGAGTTCTCGCCAATTTAGGGGTAGGGGCAATTTCTCCTGGCATTGTCGCGGTTACAGTAGGTACGAGTGGAGCAGTTCGTGCCACGATCGCTAAACCTCAAACTGACCCCCAAGCGCGTTTGTTTTGTTATCCCTTAACCGAAGATTACTGGGCAATTGGTGGTGCGGTTAACAATGGCGGAATTACTCTGCGCTGGGTACGCGACCAATTAGCAGATGCCGAGATTGATACTGCCAAATTACTCAATCAAGACCCCTATGATATGCTAACGGCGATCGCCAACACCATTCCCCCAGGTTCGGAGGGTTTGATCTTTCATCCCTATTTAGCAGGAGAGCGATCGCCGTTATGGGATGCTAACTCTAGAGGCAGCTTTTTTGGTTTGGCATTGCATCACAATAAAGCCCATTTAATTCGGGCAATATTAGAAGGTGTAGTCTACAATTTATATTTGGTATTTCAAGCTTTAGAATCGATTACTGGTGAAGTAAAAAGTATTAGAGCAGCAGGTGGTTTTGCCCGTTCTTCCCTGTGGCGACAGATGTTAGCCGATATATTTGCCAGAGAAGTTGCTATTCCTGAAACCTATGAAAGTTCTTGTTTGGGAGCAGCATTATTGGGACTTTATGCTTTAGGGGAAATTGAAGACTTAGCTAAAAGTCAATCTATCAATCAAGAAATCCATCGCCATCAACCAATTGCGGAAAATGTCGCTATATATCAACAGATTTTGCCGATCTATTGTCGTCTTTTAAACTGCTTTAAAACCGAGTATGCTGCGATCGCGAAACTACAACAAAATTTACTTTAACCACCAACTACTGCTTTATTACATCTAAATCGAGACTTGAGATTAAAGGCAAAACCCGCAACTAAAATGGTTAGAAACCCCGTAATCCACAAAGGAGTAGTGTAATTTAAACTAACTAATAAACCAGAGATTACAGGGCCGATCGCATTGGACATACTTAGATAAGATGAGTTAATTCCTAATACTTCTCCTTGTTCTTTGGTGTCGGAATTGAGAGATAAGACGGTATCGATTAAAGGCATGGGAAAGGAATTAACGATCCCAAAGATGAACATGATCGCGATAAATGCGCCATAGGTCGGGAAAGTCGGCATCAATAAGAAAGTTATTCCCCGCAAAGCCAAGGAAACACCAATAATATTAATCAGATTGAATTTTTTACTTAAAGGATCGAGGGCAAATACTTGAGAGATAAAGCCTAAAATTCCCACCAAGGCAAAGACGATCGCCAGTCCTTTAGCATCTTGATTCAGAACGTTGAGAAAAAACGGTTGAAAGGCGAAAGTAAAAATTGTAAAGGTACTACCACTCAAGAAAGTCAGAATAAACAACTTGCCCAATTTCGGTCTAGTAGCAGACTTGGCAATCTTACCAAAGGCAAAATCATTCCAGCTTAATTTAAATTCTCCCTGTCGCGAGGTAGTTTCGGGTAAGAAAAACAGAGTTAGTAATGAAGCAAAAGCTGCGATCGCAGCACTGACTAAAAAGCTCATTCCCAAAGCGGAAATTCCAGGTAAAGTCGGCAATTGCTGCGCTACATAACTCAATACGGGGCCAATCACAAACCCCAAACGAAAGGTAGCACCGAAAATTCCAAAAGCTTTTGGTCGCTGTTGGGGAGTGGTAAGATCGCTAATCACCGCACTGGCTACGGAATTATTTCCCCCTGTCAAGCCATCTAAGATCCGAGCAGCATATAACAGCCAAGCAGCCCCAGCTATACTAGCAAGTAAATTGGCTACTACTGTTCCCGCCAAACTAAAGACTAAAATATATTTACGCCCCAGACGATCTGAGAGTTTACCTAAAATCGGCGTACCAAAAAACTGAGATAAAGCAAAAGCGGTAGTCAGCAAACTAGCTTGAAAGTCGCTTAAACCAAATTGTTTGGCATAGGGATAAAGCAGAGGAATGATAATGGTGAAGCTGATGGAGTTAATTAAAGCAATTAGAGCAATTAGCCAAAATAAAGGGGGCAAATCGAACTTCTTTTGCCAGTTAAAGCTATTCATATATTAAGTTTTGTCAAGACAGCTTTAAGTATATCTTTATAATCCCCGCAGCAAAACTATCAGAAGTATTGTAGTATAATAGTAGTCTCAAGGATCAGGTTATGCCACACGAACAATTAGATTTATCGACTAAAAAATCTGTATTATCTTGGGCAAATCACCAACTCGACAAACAAGAAGCGCAGATGGCGCAAAATGTAGCCTCGCTACCGTTTGTATTTAAGCACGTGGCACTAATGCCTGACGTTCATTTAGGAGAGCGAAAAAAAGTGGGGGAGATCGTAGTAAAATGACCTAATGTCAGAGACTTCAACTCCCGTCATATACCAGCTAAAAATAGTATTAGTCGGCATTAGTCCGATGATTTGGCGACGCATCTTAGTGAGTAGCGATAGCACCATTGCCGATCTGCACTACATCATCCAGATTGTCATGGGCTGGAAAGAGGAACATCTACACCAATTCCTCATTCATGGCGTACATTATGGCATCAATTACCCTGGCACTGGCGGGTTTATTCACAATGCCCATGAAGTCAAACTATCCCAATTTGGTTTCAGAGAAAGAGAAAAATTCAGCTACGAATATGACTTTTTTAGCAATTGGAAACATCAGATTAGGGTAGAAGCTATTTTGCCTGATGAAAGCGAGCGAGTATTACCAATATGTACCGCTGGCAAAGGAAGCTGCCCTCCCGAAAATTGTGGCGGTGTGGTTGGATTCATCACACTTCGCCAACAACACAGTCGATTTAAACTAGCTGCCAGGTTGGCAGAAATCGTACTGGAAGAAGGCATCGAAAAAATTGGTAATCACATAGAAGAATTGAGAGAACTTCATTACTGGGCAACAGTTAACGACAAAATAGACTGTACCCAAATAAATAAATTGCTGAGCCAGTACGCCACAGGGGATGAAGCCTGGAAAGATTGTCTCAATCAAACAATTACAATCGGATGAAGATAACAGTACAACTAGTCATAGAGTCAGAAAATGGTAATACCCAGAAAGTCTCCTCAGTAGGAGAATGGCAGAGAAATGAACCGCTTCAACCATCAAATTTAGGGTTGGCTCTGGCAGAATCCAAACAATTACTCAAAAACATCCAACAGACTCTAGTTGAAGAACAAATAAATCAGTATCAAAAGACGCAATCTCAATGCTCTGACTGCGATCGACAACTAAGACGTAAAGAACCATTTATGGGGATGTTCTCTATTATTAGAGGTGTGAGGAGTTGATTTTCCGTCCCTGACTCAGTAATGCCCAACTATCATTTATGGGCAAGTTGGTGAAAATGCCACACACTGCTCCTCCTCCGAAAATTCCCAATCAAGAGAAACGTTCTCGCGAGCATCTGTTTCCCCAGGAAGTGACAGCGATGGTTTCTGCTGCCAAAAAAATAGGCAGACATGGATTAAGAGATTCAACTCTGATTTTGATAGCGTATCGTCATGGCTTGAGAGTATCAGAGTTGGTAGCTTTAAGGTGGGAGCAGATTGATTTTACTGCTGGTATAATTTACGTGAATCGGCTCAAGAATGGTGTTAGTTCGACTCATCCTCTTCGAGGTGTTGAACTAAGGGCTTTGCGACAATTACAGAGAGAGTATCCTAATTCAAATTATCTCTTTGTTTCTGAGAGAGGCGCGGTGATGGCTGCTGCGACTGCCAGAGGAATTATCCAACGTGCAGGGAAGATGGCGAAATTATCTTTGAGTGTTCATCCTCATATGCTGCGCCATGCTTGCGGATTTTATCTGGCGAGCAGAGGGCATGACACCAGGGCTATCCAAGCATACCTTGGTCATCGGAATATTCAACATACCGTTCGCTATACAGAATTGTCTTCTAAACGATTTCAAGATTTTTGGCTGGATTGATTATGGGAAGCGATCGCCCGTGGAAAATTTGTCGCGATCTTTATCTCCCCCGCTTTTTTTCGCTTTCCCCTTGACAGAAAGAGAAGATGTATATTGCTTAAGCGTTCCCGAATACAATAACTTTGCTCTTGATGCGGGAGTATTCGTTCATAATTGCGGGATGGCTGCGGTCAAAATGCCCTTTACGGGCGATCGCGTCGAAGGCAAACTGAAAAAAATTCGCCATCAGATCGAGCGATCGATTCCCGTTGGTAGATGGGGTAACAAAAATATTGAGAAAAATGTTACCAACTGGCAAGGCTGGCGCGATTTTAAAGAACTTCATCCAGGGGTACAGGATTTAAATAACAAAGCCCTGCAACAAATGGGTTCATTAGGTGGTGGAAATCACTTTATCGAACTGTGTTTGGATACAGATAATTATGTCTGGTTGATGCTGCATTCTGGTTCGAGACATATTGGCAATAAACTGGCACAGTGTCATATATCTACGGGGAAAAAACTAGCCCAATTAGCCAATCTCAGTTTGCCCGATCCTGACTTAGCTTATTTTGTCGCTGGTACGCCTGAATTTGAGGCATATTGGCGCGATCTCCAGTGGGCGCAAGACTATGCTCGTTTTAACCGCGATGTAATGATGGGGCGGTTTAAAAAGATCGTGGAGGAATTTGTCACGGGTGGCAAAGAAACTAAACCTCTATTATCCGTCAACTGTCACCACAATTACGCCGAAAAAGAAGTTCACTTTGGCGAGGATATTTATGTTACCCGCAAAGGGGCTGTAAGGGCGCGAAAAGAAGACTATGGAATTATTCCTGGTTCGATGGGGACTAAATCTTATATCGTCAAGGGTAAAGGCAACCACGATAGTTATTGCAGTTGTTTCATTGGAGAGACTCAAGTTTTAACTAACAAAGGCTTGATGTTAATTAAAGATGTTTATGATTCTGCTGAATCTATTGAACTGGTTTCTTATAACGAACAGTCTCGTAAATTTGAATTAAAACCGATTATAGACCGTAGCGTTAGAGAAGTAGAAGTTAATAGTTATTCTGTATCTCAAACAAGACGCAGACGGGATAATATCTTGGTTGGTACTAGCGATCATCCTATGGCTACTTACAAAAAGGGAAAGTTGACATATCAAGCCATAGAAAATTTAGCTAACAATCGAGGAGGAGTAATTGTTCCTACTCAAATTAATCTAGTATCCGATCTACCTGTAGAATTACAAGCTCCTAATTTTTATTATTTGCTAGGAGTAATACTTTCTGATGGCACAATTTATTACCAGACTAGAAAGAATGCACTAGATATAGACTCTCGACCTCGTGGTGGAAAATATATGCAGGGATATATCAGAATATATCAATCTGCGACTGAAGCTAAACAACCATTTATCGATTATCTAGAACAGTCATTTAGAACCTATACTTCCCAAGTCTCTTGTCGAATTTCTTCTAGTAGAGTTACTCAAATAAAAGGAAGAAATATTCAAGGTAAAGAGCTTACAGAAATCACTATTAGTGATTTGGAGTTAGTCGAAAAAGTAGTCGATCTATTACCTAAATTACATCAAATCTTGATTAGCAATCCTTATCTTGCTTTGCATTTTCTCGCAGGATATTTAGATTGTGATGGTAGTTATAATAAAGGAATTATTTCGATCGGTATTGGTCAAGAAAAAATGTTTTCTTATCTAATCTGCACTTTGCTATCGTTAGGTACGGCATACAAAGTTTATCGCAATCGCGATAATTATGTAATTGAGTTTCGAGATAATATCTTGATGACAAAACTAAGTTCTTTGTGTCAAAGATTAGCGATCGCGTCTCCTCCCGAAAGATTGTATGAAGACAAGCTATTGTTGGCATCTTCTTTAGTAGGAGGAGATTTATCTCATACCGATCTTACAAGCTATGCCAAACATGAAAAAATGATTACTGTGGCTAAATTTGAAGGTCAAGATTTAGATTCTAGCTTGGCAATGAATAGAGTATTTTATATAGACAATGTTGGCAAACAGCCTGTTTATAATTTCACTATTCAAGATAATCATAACTACATAGTATTTACCAAATACTATACTCCCGTCTTAGTTCATAATTGCAGTCATGGCGCAGGTAGGTTGATGTCTCGTACCAAAGCTAAAAAAGAATTTACCGTCGAAGATGTCATCGAACAAACTAAAGGTGTCGAGTGTCGCAAAGATAGCGGAATTATCGATGAAATTCCTGGAGCATATAAACCCATTGATGAAGTGATGGCACAGCAAAGCGATTTAGTAGAAGTTGTCGCAACTCTCAAGCAGATTGTATGTGTTAAAGGATAGTCGATCGTTGTTTAGTAGGGTGGGGTGTGCCCTCTCAAGTGTATGTTTTTAATCAAGTCGTAAATTCCCACTCTAATTGGAACGAAAAAACAAGGTTTTCTCCCCCTGCTTCCCCTGCTACATGCGGAATTACGCCTTTGTCCTGCCTATCTAAACCATTAGATCTAAAAAACCTACCTTTGAGAGTGGGGTGTGCCTCGCCCTATGTTTTTTAAACTATAATGATGGTTATTTCTATTTGCGATCGCCAAATTATCCAATAATCTTTATAAGCGATCGCGCTTTGATTGTGTTGGTGGACGACAAACTATTGAAGGAAACGATAATTTATTCTGGTTTTTCTTTGCCCACCCTACAGTTTTTATTACTTCTGTATATACGTTATTAATTTTTCAAATAATAAAACTCAAGCTAATTTACTAAGAGCGATCGCCAACAATAGCTAATACAATAAAAGCCTATTAAGAGCAATAGGAATTTTCGGAAAAGCCAAAGCGTAAATTTGTCCTGCTGTGTATTCAGCAATTTGAGTATAACTATCGTTTTGTGGTTGAGTATGAACGATAAGTTTATTGTTTTTTAGATCGATAACCCAATACTCTAGAATGCCATTACGAGCATAGGTAATAGTTTTTCTTTCTAAATCTTTAGTTAATGTCTCGTTTGATATTTCGATTAACCAATAGATATCTTCTGGATAAGGATGATGAGTGTCGTAAATACTTTCTGGCAAACGAACTATGGCAATATCTGGTTCGGGTTCGCTTGCCCTCGAATGGGGGGAATTATCTAAAGTAACGGGATGGGATTCGTATACTTCTGCAAAACCATCAAATAATTTTCTTAAATATTTAACTACTTTATGATTGGTATTGCGGTGAGGGATTCCCTCTGGACTCATGGCGATTATTTCTCCCTCTAATAATTCCACTCTTTTACCTGACAACACTCCTGAATTAACAAGATCGTGCCATTCTTCAATTGACCATTTGTAAGTAGTAAGAGTCATTTTATTGTCAGGGGGTCATTGAGTAACAGAGCGATCGCTCATTCTGATTCTTCTAAATTATAATAGTCCATATCTTTTTTGTAATGAGTAGAAGCATTCTACTAAACTATTAAGAAAGACGAACATTTAATAATTTTTATATGGACATATATTCTATTCTCAGTCAAACTCAACGAGAGTGTGTTGGAGATGGAGAGTTTAAAGCTGTATTAAATAAAGGTGCAGGTAAGACTTTAGTTGTATTATGGTCGCAGTTAGGTGACTTTGATAATTTGGAGTATGCTTGGTGGCTAAAGAGAGAGTCGGCAAAGCTTGAGGCGAAAAACATTACCGTTAAAGCAGTTGGTATTGGCGATCGCAACTCTGGACTCAAGTTTTGCGAGTATACCGATTTTCCCGCAGCCAATTTATATGTCGATCCTACCGCCGAACTTCATCGACAATTGGGTCTTTATCAAGGTTTAACGCTCAAATTTCCTGGATTATCGGCAAAAATTAATGCTTTTTTGAATTTGATGCTGATGTGTGCTGGTATTGGCAGTCCAGGGACATTATCCGAAGTATTTCGCGGTTATACTGGCGATCGCCAAGCTCCTCAATTAATTGCTAATGATGAAGTGGTTAAAGATACTCCCTTACCCGACATCAAAGGTTCGTTTTTCCAACTAGCAGGAGGAGAAAATTTTCAGCGTCCTTTTGAACTTGCTACCTTAAGACTCCGCAATATGACCGAGGTGTTGAGTAATTGGAATACTTATGTTCCCGATGCTACTTATCTTACTCAACGGGGTGGGACTTTTTTATTTAGTGCTGAGGGGGAACTACTCTACGAACATCGCGATCGCAATATCCTGGGTTTTGCAGCTAATATGAGCAATCCTCTATCTTTCATTGAGAAAGGCGATCGTTAATTATAAAGAGGACTAGAGAATAAATCGTCTTTAATTATTTTTCCGCTAAGTTCAACTATATTTTCCATTCCCACAGCATGATAATCAAAAAGACTAGTAGGTAATTCTGGTTTGGCTGGTAGGACAGAATTAGTTTGGCGAGCGACAAATGCTAAAGGTCGATCGTCTGGGCTAGCAAAGGTTTGAAAGGTAGTTGGAGAAGTATCCACGTTTTGAGTAAAACTATCGATATAATCATCAATAATGTTGTTGATATAGTCATCAATGATGCTATCGTCAAAGGAATTATTATCGCGTCCTAGGGCGATCGCTCTTCTAACCGCAGCATCGGCATTGACAAAACCATGACCATAGAAAATATCATAGCCTTCTGAACCCAGATCGTAGGAAGTTTCTGATAAGATAGTCTTGACTTGAGCAGCAGTTAAATTGCTATTGGCACTCCACACCAAAGAAGCAACCCCAGATATGTTGGGTGCAGCAGCAGAAGTACCGTTAAAGGTATCTTCGTAATCAAAATCACCATTGGAGTAGGCGTTAGTAGTCCAAACCTCCGAAGGGCCCATCAAAGTTAATCCATCGCCATATTGAGAACCCCAAGAATCATATTCAATTCTTTGTCCTGGGATAGTTTCCAGACCATTTACATCACTCGCTCCCCAAGAAGCACCCACTGCAATTACATTGTCATATTCTTGAGCTAAGACAGCAGGAGATGATAAACCTTCTTGTCCTTCATGCCCAGAATTCCCCGCAGCCACAACAAATAAGACGTTGGGATTTTCCGCAACTATAGTGGCAAAATCGTTATGGACAGAACCTAAAACATCAAAAGTACTTAGAGTTTGAATGCTGAGATTAACAACCAAATTTTGTCCGTTACTGTTGGCAAAAGTAATCATTTCTTGGGTAGCTTCAGCAAGACTTAGATCCCCCGTGTTACCGTTTAAAATGTCGATATTATAAACATCAGAATTCCAGTTGATTCCTGCTATTCCTTCAGCGTTATTAGCTTCTGCTGCAATAATTCCTTGAACTGATGTACCGTGAGAAGTTAATTGAACCTCAGAATCTATTTCAGACTCAATTAAAAAATCCTCAGTTAAGTTACCAGTTAGACCAGTATTGTTGCCATTGTAAAACCAAGTTCGATTGGGATTGATATCTGGATGAAAATTACCGTTAGCATCAATGCCTAATCCACTATCCTGTACGCCAATCAAAATATCATCCGAACCTTGACTAAATCTCCAGGCGTTTTGTACTCCCATCATATGCAAATTCCATTGCAGTTCAAAACCAGGATCGTCAGCGGAGATGCTCAAGTTCTCAGTGTAATCTGAGAAAACTAGGTTTTCAATACCTTCAAATAAAATCTGAGTACCATCAGCCAAAGAAATAGAATCAAAAACTCGTTCGCCATTTCCAGGATCGAAAACTATACCGCCTTCGGTTGCTTCAGCAAAGCTAACATCTATTACTTGCTCGACGGATATGTTGCTTAAATCGAGAGTGTCATACAAGCCTTGTCCAAAATCAAGATTACCGTTACCAGAAATTACGTTTAGATTGTAGCTGGAGTCGATGGTAAAGTTATTGGCTCTTAAATCTCCCTGAAAATAAATACCTTGCTCGCTGTTATTTTGATTGGCGTTTAAATTATAAGGATCGTTACTTGCTTCGTTAAAAGCGATCGCCAAACTATTACTAGTCTCGAAAAAATTGTTTTCTGTATTGATAGTGTCAAACATGATTTTATCTCCTGAGTTTTTACTTAGTTGATTTCCTCTATAGGGACTTATTTCTCAGGGATAAAAAAGTATGCAAAAATACTGAGATAGCAATATCGCTATCAGCACTAAACAGCGGGACTGTTATTGAAGCCAGGCTTGTTTTGTAACTTACAATATAAGCCAAAAAAAACCACTGCTTAGTGCAGTGGTCAGATAAAACTAAAACGACTTAAATTTTCCAAGCTGGAGGTCGAGATTACTAATTAGAACTCAGAGCTTTCTGTGGGGTTCATCCCAATTGGTACGCCAGAACCACCAGTGGCTAGAACATCAGCTTCCTTAACAAATCCACTGTATGCTTCCATACCGTGTTCGCTGATATCCAAACCACGTCTTTCGTCTTCTTCGTCAACGCGAATGCTAACAGTTACCTTGATAATAGTCCAAACAATAGCACTAAAGATAACGGTAAAGGCACCGATCGCTACAATACCAATTAGCTGAGTAACGATATTACCAGTACCAAAAATTCCTACTGCTAGAGTTCCCCAGATACCACATACCAAGTGAACCGAAGTTGCACCTACAGGGTCGTCGATTTTGATGCTATCAAAGAATGCCACAGAGAAAACTACAATTATCCCTGCAATTAAACCAATAATTACCGCAGATAGATAGCTAACGTCGGCACAACCAGCGGTGATACCAACCAAACCAGCCAAAATACCGTTGATAACCATAGATAGGTCGGGCTTACCATCTTTAATCCAAGAGGTAAAAGTTGCTGCGACACCACCTGCTGCTGCTGCTAGGTTAGTGGTTACTGCAATATAAGGAACGTTGGCTGTCGCTGCAAGTTCTGAACCAGGGTTGAAACCAAACCAGCCAATCCAGAGGATTAAACATCCTAAAGTAGCAAAACCCATATTATGACCAGGAATGGCACTTATTCTACCGTTTTGATATTTACCCAGTCTCGGCCCCAGAATAGCTGCACCGACTAAAGCAGCCCAACCACCAACGGAGTGAACTACAGTAGAACCAGCAAAGTCGGAAAAGCCCATTTCGCTCAACCAACCGCCATCCCATACCCAGTGTCCTGTAATTGGGTAGGAAATAGCTACTAATAGAGTACTAAAGATCAAGAAAGCACCGAAGTGAATTCTTTCGGCAACTGCACCAGATACAATAGTTGCTGCGGTTGCTGCGAAAGCTACCTGGAACAAGAAGTTAATTGCTGGAGGAACAGCAGCAGGATATGGGTCGTCACCATAGGGTACGGGGTCGCCATTAAAGAAGAAGCCATCCAATCCGATAAAGGGTGTCCCTTCACCGTACATCAGACCATAGCCTATTGCCCAGTAAGCAAGAGTGGCGATTCCAAAAACGATTAAGTTCTTCGCTAAAATGTTAACTGCATTCTTCTGACGGCAGAATCCCGCCTCTAGCATTCCGAATCCAGCATTCATAAAGATTACTAGAACCGAACAGAATAGCAAGAAAATTGAGTCTAATACTACTCTAAGTTCATCTAGATTGGCAGGGGCATCTAATCCTTGAGCAGTAGCTGCCGCATCCCAAACCACAACAATTACCGCTGCCAAGGGGATGCACAAAAACCATGCAGGAGAGAAGGATTTGAATATTGTTTTCAAGGGTCTGGAAATTACGTTGGTAATTCGACCGTCAAAACCCAGCGCGCTCTTACGCTCTGGTATTTTTCTAGTTTTTAAGAATTGAGAATTCATCTACACTTCGATTAATTGAAAAAATATAGTTAGTTTGTCTAAAATTTCTAACCCAGTTCAGTCTAGTTTGTGATTTTTTCTCTTTTCTTGCCGTATTTATTCATACAGTTTTTTGTTACTGGCAAGTGTACAATAATAAGTTTGATTTTTTTCAAAAAATATAAAGATTTGATTAAGTATTTGTATCGCTATCTTCTAGTAATTTACTAATTATGTCGGTAGAGTTACTTTGGCTTATAAAAGTATAAAAAATTATTTCTAACAGGATTCTAATTTTGGGTAATTTAATCAAAGCGCAGACAGGCTGTAGCTAGCAAAACCAAGCAAAGCTCAACCCGATTATCCCCAATGTTTCTAGAGCCTACAATCTAGCCAAAGATACATTTAAAAAACTAGATTTTTAGTTAGTTAAATTAATCTGTTCTAATTCAATATAGTATTTGACAATCGTTAAGATCAAGATAAACTTTAGATACATTTTAGATACATTTGGAAAATTGTTAATTTTTAATAACTTAAAAGCTCTTGACATCTTGCCGAATTAAATCAAGATTTCCAGAAAAAAAACCGTTCCAGAAAGAACGGTTTGTTAAAAATCTTAATCTTAGACAAGCAATATATTACTTAATAAATAACATTTCTTGATAAGTTGGTAGGGGCCAGAGATCGTCAGCAACTTCTGCTTCTAAAGCGTCAGCATCTTCTCTGATACTATCCATCAGGGGACGCAGAGTGTTAGCAGAATACTTCATGTGTTCTTCGGTGCTGCCAAAATCATCTTTGGCTAAAGCAGAGCTTAATTGAGCAACTTTAGACATCATAGAATTAGTTAAATCAGCGACGGTTTTGAGGTTGTCGCGATCGAGTTGAATTCCCATACCATCCAGACTGGCAACGGTTTGAGACATCTGGGCTAAATGTCGCATCGCAGCAGGATAAATCGAAGTTTTTGCCATGTCGATCGCTAGTTTGGCTTCAACTTCAATCGAAAGAATATATTGCTCTGAATAGACTTCATAACGGCTTTCTAGCTCTACAGGAGAAAGTACTCCAGTCCTTTGGAATAACTCTTCAATATATTTCTCTCTTAAAACTGGTAGAGCATCAGCAGTAGTAGGTAAATTAGCCAAACCTCTTTCTTCTACCGCCATTTTGTGCCATTGTGCTGAATAACCATCGCCACCAAAGATTACTGGACTATGTTTGTCCATAATCTCTTTAAGCACGGTGAGGACAGCAGCATTCAAGTCTGTATTTTTTTCTAATTCGCTTTCTAGCAGATCGCCGATAAAGCTTAAAGAATCTGCCAGCATCGTATTGAGAGCGATCAAAGGGCCAGAAACCGATTGACTAGAACCCACCGCTCGAAATTCAAAACGATTGCCAGTAAAAGCAAAAGGAGAAGTTCGATTGCGATCGCCCGCATCTTTGGCTAGTGGTGGTAGAGTATCGATGTCAAACTCTAATTTTCCACTATGGCTGTAGTTATCGCTAATTTCTCCCGAAGCAATTTGATTGAATAACTCCTCTAATTGAGAACCTAAATAAACCGACATAATTGCAGGAGGTGCTTCGTTTGCCCCCAGGCGGTGATCGTTACTGGCATTAGCGATTACAGCCCGCATCAAGGGGCCATACTTGTGTACTCCGCGAATCACCGCAGCACAGAAGACCAAAAATTGAGCATTTTCGTGAGGAGAGTCCCCAGGATCTAGTAAATTCCCTTGGGTGGCATTGCCTACAGACCAGTTGACGTGCTTACCAGAGCCATTGATTCCAGCAAAAGGTTTCTCGTGCAGCAAACAGACAAAACCATGTTTTTTGGCAGTCTGACGCAAGAGAGTCATGATTAGCTGTTGGTGATCGGAGGCTACGTTAGCTGCTTCAAATATGGGGGCAATTTCAAATTGACCGGGAGCAACCTCATTGTGTCTGGTTTTAGCAGGAATACCCAAACGATACATTCTCTTTTCCACGTCTTGCATAAAGACTTGAACGCGTTCGGGAATTGCCCCAAAATAATGATCGTCAAACTGCTGTCCCTTAGCGGGAGGTTTGCCAAATAAGGTTCTACCAGCCAAAAGTAAATCGGGACGACTGTTAGCAAAATGAGCATCTACCAGGAAATATTCTTGTTCTGGCCCACAACTGGAGTTAATAGGAGCAACATCAGTATGACCCAATATTTTTAAAACTCTAGTAGCAGCCTTATTCATCGCGCCAATAGAACGCAAGAGGGGAGTCTTTTTGTCTAAAGCTTCTCCCGTCCAAGAAACAAACACGGTGGGAATACAAAGAGTCACGCCGTTCTCTGTTTCCATCAAATAAGCGGGACTGGTTACATCCCAAGCCGTGTACCCCCTGGCTTCAAAAGTAGAGCGAATCCCACCATTGGGGAAAGAAGAACCATCAGGCTCACCCTGTACTAATAATTTACCCGAAAATTCGGCAATGGCACTACCATCAGCTTGAATAGAGACAAAACCATCGTGCTTCTCAGCAGTGAGATTGGTCATAGGATAAAAGACGTGAGCATAGTAAGCTGCCCCTTTGGCGATCGCCCAATCTTTCATTGCCGATGCCACAATATCGGCAACAGAAAAATCTAGAGGTTGCCCTGTTTGAATGGTTTTTTTCAGAGATTTGAACACGGCCTTGGGCAAGCACTGTTTCATCTTACTCAGACTAAAAACATCTGCTGCCCAGATATCCTCTAAACGGCTAGGAGGCCCCACAGGAATAGGCTGGCGGTTGTTGATTTCATAGATTGCTTGTGTGCGGGTTTCGTATCCCATAACAATTAAATTTATCTAGTTAGTATGTATTGAATTTGCTAAATAGTATCTTGGTAGGAAGCTCAGAAAATGTAATAATTGCAACAGAATTATGTACTCTACTCAAGCCTTGTCCAAAATTTGCACCGTCAAAATCTGTCCTTTGAGCTTCACAATTATTTAACAACAATCCCAGACCCTTTTGTAGAGCTATCTGTAGAGATGCGATCGCGATTGTTGCTTTTAGTTCTTCAATTGTTGAAGTCAATCTTTCTCAATAAAATTTTTGGCAATTCAACTGACCATAAACGCTTATTTTGATAGGATTTGACCGTGCCAAATCCTAAATCAAATTTGAGTTATGCTTCTCAATTACCAGTAACTAATTAGCAGTCGTAGTACAGAGAAAATTCATAAGGATGAGGACGCAAGCGCAAAGGGTTGACTTCTGCATCTAACTTGTACTGAATCCAGTTTTCAATAAAGTCCTTGGTAAACACTCCAGTATTAGTCAAAAATCCATGGTCGTTTTCCAAAGCTTCCAAAGCACCTTCTAAAGAACCAGGAGTAGAAGGAATTTTGCTTAACTCTTCAGGAGAAAGTTCATAGATATCAACATCTAGAGGATCGCCTGGATCGATTTCATTTTTGACTCCATCAATACCCGCTAGCAACATAGCAGAAAAACCAAGATAAGGATTAGAGCTAGGATCGGGACAACGAAACTCAAAACGCTTAGCTTTGGGGTTGCTACCGCTAAGGGGAATACGCACCGACGCGGAACGATTTCCTTGAGAATAAGCCAAGTTTACAGGTGCTTCAAAACCAGGAACGAGGCGTTTATAAGAATTTGCCGCAGGATTAGTAAATGCCAAAATAGCAGGAGCGTGTCTTAAAATCCCGCCAATAAAATATAAGGCAGTTTGGCTCAAGTCTGCATAACCATCACCAAAGAAAAGAGGATTACCATCTTTCCAAACTGACATATGGGTGTGCATTCCAGTTCCGTTGTCGTCAAACACGGGTTTGGGCATAAATGTGGCAGTTTTACCGTATTTTCGAGCTACGTTTTTAACTATATACTTATAAGTCAAAACATAATCGGCTGCATGAACCAAATCGGAAAATTTGATTCCTAATTCGCACTGTCCCGCAGAAGCTACTTCATGGTGATGTTTTTCGATCGGAACACCACATTTACCCATAGTCAGTAACATTTCGCTACGAATATCTTGCAGGGTGTCAGAAGGTGCGACGGGAAAATAACCGCGTTTGTGACCAGTTTTGTACCCTAAATTACCACCCTCTTCTCTAGCTCCAGAATTCCAAATCCCCTCGACCGAATCGATATGATAAAACCCTTCATATTCTGATTGATTAAAACGAATATCATCAAAAATAAAAAATTCTGGTTCGGGTCCACAATATACCGTATCGCCAATACCAGTATTTTTGAGGTAGTCTACTGCTTTTTGGGCCAGAGAACGAGGATCGCGATCGTACCATTCTCCAGTGCGGGGTTCTTTGATCGAACAGACCATACTTAAAGTAGGCACTTCCATAAAGGGATCGACCCAAGCGGTAATGGGGTCGGGAACCATTGACATATCAGAAGCGTTGATGGCTTTCCAACCTCTGATACTCGAACCATCAAAAGCTACCCCGTCAGTAAATGCTTCTTCATCAAGCAGGCTGCGATGAAAAGTGCAGTGCTGCCAAATACCAAATAGATCGACGAATTTGAGATCGATTAGTTCAATATCTCGATCTTGAATGATTTTTAAGACCTCTTGGGCAGTCTCAGCCATAAATTTAACTCCTTTAAATAACTCCTTTAAGATTAATGGTTTAACCCGAACGTTCTGCGATCGGGATTAGAACGCTAAGTTTGTAATTGATGCTACAAAATTATCACTTTTTACTTGCAGTTTAAATCTATAAACTTTACAAAAATGTGCCTAAATTAACCAAATAAGGTGAAGTTTAGTTCAAATGTGAGGTTTTTGGTTGAAATTTCTTGAATTATAAAGAGTAATACCACATATATCCTTCGCCACTGATGAGCGAATACAAAGTTATCTAGTTCGCGGACTATGGAGAATTTATGTACTATGAAGAAGATGTCAAAATTTGAAGTAAACCAAAGTCTGGCGACGGATTGTGGGATTATAAATAAATCTAGCTTAAGAAAAAATAGCTTAGAATTCAAAAGCTTTGAGCCATAAACTCTAAGTTGCAGCTTGGGAAGTCTCAATCTACCAGTAATGCAAGCAAAAAACTAGGACTAAGTTTTGGTTTGGTGTCAGCCAATCTTGCTGAAAGATTCTAGAATCTTCAATTCTGGCGATGATAAGATGAAACCCTAATAGCTTCTAGCTTATGGTCATAGCTTGTAGCTTAGAGAAAAAGGCTAATATAACTAGTCAAATTAAATAAAATGCTGTTGGGAGAAATCAAGGAAGATGCGAGACGCAGTTACCAACCTAATTAAAAATTATGATATTGCAGGTCGTTATTTAGACCGTGATGCTATAGATAGTCTTAAGGACTATTTTACTTCTGGTACAGCTAGAGTAGCCCTAGCAACTATGATTAGTGGTAATGCAGCCACTATTGTTAGAGATGCGGGAATCAAGCTGTTTGAGGAAGTTCCAGAACTGATTCGTCCTGGCGGAAACGCTTATACTACTCGTCGTTATTCTGCTTGTTTGCGGGATATGGATTACTATTTGCGTTATGCCAGCTATGCTCTAGTAGCAGGTAGCATGGATGTTTTAGATGAAAGAGTTTTGCAAGGCTTGAGGGAAACTTACAACTCGCTAGGTGTACCCATTGGCCCTACAGTAGTAGGAATCCAAATTATGAAGGATATGCTTAAAGAAATGGCAGCCAATAATGGCATTAACGATACTAAATTTGTTGATGAGCCTTTTGAATATATGACCCGTCAACTTAGTGAAGTGTCGGTGTAAAAGCTGTTCGCTTTTTTTTAAGTAAAATTAACATATTGAAGGTAAAGCGATCGCTTTTTGTCAAGATCAAGCGATCGCTTTTGTCTTTAATGATTTTTATCCCGATCTTTCGCTCCTGCTTACTTCTGACTTAATCTGCCTCCTGTACGGTAAACCACACTACTAAAACCGTTGCCATGGGTAGCAAACTTTAGCTAAATTAGCACTCGGATGGTGAGAGTGCTAATCTAAAAACAGGTAACTTTCACCGATTCAAAACTAGTAATTAACAAGCGTTTAGTTATCTGGAGAATTTTGCATGGCCGCTATTAGTATTAACGTTACAACTGTAAAGCCTCTAGGCGATCGCGTATTTATCAAAGTCAGTGCCAGTGAAGAGAAAACTGCTGGTGGTATCTTGTTACCCGATGCAGCAAAAGAAAAGCCCCAAGTAGGTGAAGTGGTAGGCGTTGGCCCTGGTAAACCCAAAGATGACGGCGGTTATACCCCCTTAGAAGTCAAAGTCGGCGATAAAGTTCTTTATTCTAAATATGCTGGTACCGATATCAAACTTGGTGGCGAAGACTACGTATTGCTATCAGAAAAAGATATTTTGGCAGCAGTTTCCTAACTTGTCGAGCCAGCGACAGTTAGTGCCATAGACGACAGCATCAGAATTTAATCTATTCACCGTTCATCATTATCACCAAAAGCAAAGCAAATTTTATGGCTAAATCTATAATTTACAACGATGAAGCGCGTCGCGCTTTAGAAAAAGGTATTGATTTATTAGCCGAAGCGGTAGCCGTTACCATCGGCCCCAAAGGACGTAACGTAGTCCTAGAAAAAAAATTTGGCGCGCCCCAAATCGTCAATGATGGGATTACAATCGCCAAAGAAATAGAATTAGAAGATCATATCGAGAATACAGGCGTATCTTTGATTCGTCAAGCTGCTGCTAAGACCAATGATGTAGCAGGAGACGGAACTACTACAGCGACAGTACTAGCTCATGCCATTGTCAAAGAAGGTTTGCGCAATGTAGCAGCAGGGGCCAACCCGATCGCGATTAAACGCGGAATTGATAAAGCTACTGAGTTTTTGGTTGGCAAGATCGGAGAACACGCCAAACCAGTGGAAGATTCCACAGCGATCGCGCAAGTAGGAACTATCTCTGCGGGTAACGACGAAGAAGTCGGTAACATGATTTCTCAGGCGATGGATAAAGTTGGTAAAGAAGGGGTAATTTCTCTAGAAGAAGGTAAGTCGATGACTACCGAATTAGAGATTACTGAAGGGATGCGCTTTGATAAAGGTTATATTTCTCCTTACTTCGTTACCGACACCGAGCGTATGGAGGCTACTTTTGAAGAGCCTTTGATTCTAATTACCGATAAAAAAATCAATTTAGTTCAGGATCTCGTCCCCGTACTAGAACAAGTGGCGCGTCAAGGTAAGCCGTTAGTAATTATTGCTGAAGACATCGAAAAAGAAGCCCTAGCTACTTTAGTAGTCAACCGTTTGCGGGGTGTACTCAACGTAGCAGCCATCAAAGCTCCTGGCTTTGGCGATCGTCGTAAGCAGATGTTAGAAGACATTGCCGTACTAACAGGCGGTCAGGTAATCTCAGAAGATGCTGGACTAAAACTAGAGAACACCAAAGTAGAAATGCTGGGTACTGCTCGTCGGATTAATATCACTAAAGACAGCACTACAATTGTTGCCGAAGGACATGAGGATGCAGTCAAAAAACGCTGTCAGCAAATTCGCAATCAAATTGAAGCCAGCGACTCTTCCTACGACCAAGAAAAACTACAAGAGCGTTTAGCTAAACTTTCTGGTGGTGTAGCAGTAATCAAAGTTGGTGCTGCAACCGAAACCGAAATGAAAGACCGCAAATTACGCCTTGAAGACGCGATCAACGCAACCAAAGCAGCGGTAGAAGAAGGTATTGTTCCTGGTGGTGGTACTACTCTCGCTCACCTAGCTCCTGGCTTAGAAGAATGGGCAACCGCAAACCTCAAAGACGAAGCTTTAACTGGTGCAACTATTGTGGCTCGTGCTTTAACTGCTCCTCTAAGAAGAATTGCTGAAAATGCAGGTCAAAACGGTGCGGTAGTAGCAGAGAGAGTCAAAGAAAAAGACTTTGACACTGGTTATAATGCAGCTAAAAACGAATTAGTCAATATGTTTGATGCTGGTATTGTTGACCCTGCTAAAGTAACTCGCTCTGCGTTACAAAACGCTGCTTCGATCGCAGGAATGGTCTTGACTACTGAATGTATCGTCGTCGATAAACCAGAGAAAGATAAAGCTGGTGCTGGTGCTGGTGCTGGTGACTTTGATTATTAAGCTATTGGCTTGTTAGCCTTTACAAGTATTGGCTGTTCTGCAAATTGTAGGACAGCCTTTTTGTTTAATCAAATCAAAATTAAGCCAGGCTTTTTAAAGCCTGGAGCTACTTATCTGTCCTGTGACAAATTGTTAAACAACTCCTGCCAATTAGTTTTTCCCTGCTCTTCTTCTTCTCTAACTTCAAAAGTTTTATTTACTGCTGCGGGTAAATTCATTGCTTGGATACACAATTGAGCTATGGCATCTCGGCTGACTTGTCCCTTAAGATTGTCTCCCTGTTCGGCAAATAGAATCTTATTTCCCGCTCGTTCGGTTAAAGCGCAAGGACGAATAATAGTGTAGGTCAAGCCACTTGCTTTGATTGCTTCTTCTCCTTTTAACTTCCAAGTTAAAATTCCTCCCAGTTGTTCGTTCATGCGTACAGCAGGGGGTTCTTCTTCTAAATTAATTCCTGGACGATTAGGACGAGTAACTCCCGCCGAACTTACCTGAATAAACTGAGGTTTAGCTTTACCACCGTAGGCTTTAATGTAATCCACTTGTAGCGCAAACGAACCTGCTTCAAACTTAGGATTTAGTTCGCCATCGTATTCAAACTTACTCAACATTAACTGCATCGAATAGATCTTGCTAGCATCTATTTGAGCAGCTTCCGAGACGGTTTTTGCCCGAAAGACAGGTATCAAGTCAGAAAAGGGAATGCGAATCGTAGTCGGAAAATTATAAACCGTATCAAAGGAATAACAATAACCCACGCCATCCCATTTACCTTCGCAACGAGCGATAAATTTATAGCGTTTGCCATCGCCAATGACTCTTAATTCTATGCCCTCATAATCTGATAAATCCAATGGAGTATCAAAATTACGGGTACGTACCGAAGCAAAACCACCATTATTCTCGGTAGAGACAATACCAGAAAAGATCGCTTGGTTATCTCCCAAACGAATATTACTTTGACTAACTCCCCCCATAACTACATCATCTACTGCGCCCCAGGTTTCTTTAATTTGGGCATTAGGATTAGTAAAATCAAAAATTAGTTTGTCGGTAGCAGCAGGGATGTACTGAGAAACTACCTTAACCAGATTTTTCATACCTTCGTATTCTACAAGCTCAGGAGTATCTACCACTTCGGGCAGATAAAACTTGACTCCCTGGTAATATTTTTCGCGGGTTGGAGTATCTCCTTCTACTGGCTGAACTTTAGTTCCCGTACAGCAAATAACTCTACTCACTCCCTGCATCATGGTTGGTTTCAGGGTTTCTGGAATAGTGATGTCAGCTTCAAATAGATCTACCCGTTCTCCTAAAATCTCTCTAGCCCTGTCTGCATCTCTAACTAAGGCTCTAACTTGATAATTCTGTTCTAATAGTTGTTTGACTACTCTTTTACCTACTCCACCCGTGGCACCAGCTACCAAAATTAACATATTTGTATCTTGCTTGTGATGTTTTACTCGATTCGGTCTAAATATATTTTGCCAACAATTGACAAAGGGAATAATTTCAAAATAAGTTAGAGTCTGCCATAGTCTGCCCAACTTCCAGTTAGCCATAGCATTACCTCATAAAGATTTGACAATTATAACTAAATAGGTGGTGATTCCCATGTAGTGAAACTAATTTTAGCTATCAGAAATTACAGCATTATAGTGATGGATAAAATACCAAATTGCCCCGATATGATAGATGCGGCGAACTATGCGCCTTTCTCGAGTTCTTTAGAAAAAGAGAGGCTTTTTCGGTGTTAATTAATAAAGGCGCGATCGCTTTGGGAAAATTCGATCTCTGCAAAAAGCGATCTGGACAAACATTAACCACAATTGTCATCTTACCTATGATTGATTAGTTTTTCTTAATATCGACTTTTTAACTATTTATTCAAAATCTCTTGGATTTACCGCAAGACACTGCTATGATATTTAACATAGATTTTCTACTATCAAAAAAAATAAAATGATAGTTTTTGTTCTATATGACTATTGAACAAGCTTAAAAGCCTATGTAATCTCATGGCATACTGCATCTTATTTCTCTTAGGACTAGTAATACTCTCGCTCGGTATCAAAACAGCCGATGAAGTTCATCGATTAGCTCTAGCTTCTGCTGCTGTTGTCCCTTTAAGTTGTGGATATTTTTCTAGCCCATTTTTATTTCAATGCCTGAGTGGAATTCTGATTCTCGGTATTTATCAGATTTACATTTCTTGCAATTGAGTCAACTCTATAGTTTGCCTATTTAGCATAGTTTTTATTCTCATGTCAACGCTAAAAGCTTAAAACATAGTAAAATCACTTAATATAAGATTTGAGATTCTTAAAATAAATGTTATTTACCAACAGAATTCACTTTAGAAACGTAAAAGGCGATATCTTCGGTGGTATTACCGCTGCGGTTATCGCTCTACCAATGGCCCTAACCTTCGGGGTTGCCTCTGGTGCTGGAGCTTCGGCTGGACTCTGGGGTGCGATTTTGGTCGGCTTCTTTGCTGCCCTCTTTGGCGGTACTCCAACCCTAATTTCCGAGCCTACAGGCCCGATGACGGTAGTCATGACGGCTGTAATTGCCTCTCTTACGGCTGCCAATCCCGACCAAGGTCTAGCAATGGCATTTACCGTAGTCATGCTAGCGGGAATCTTTCAAATGATTTTCGGGGCTTTAAAACTAGGTAGATACGTTACCATGATGCCCTATACAGTGGTATCTGGCTTTATGTCGGGTATTGGGGTAATTCTGATTATTTTACAAATTGCACCATTTCTAGGACAGGATCGACCTGGAGGCGGGGTAGTTGGTACGGTACAAAATATACCAACGCTGATATCAGCTATCAATCCTCTAGAAACTATTTTAGCTGTTTTAACTGTAGCAATTCTTTTCTTCTATCCTTCTAAGCTGAAGAAATATATGCCACCTCAGTTAGTAGCTTTGATTGTGGGTTCTCTAATTTCGATCTTTCTCTTTGGAGGTGCTGATATTCGTCGTATTGGAGAGATATCTGTCGGTTTACCCAGTCTACAATTACCTACCTTTAGTGCTGCTCAAATACAAACCATGTTGTTTGACGCTCTAATTTTAGCAATGTTGGGCTGTATTGATGCTTTGCTCACCTCTTTGGTTGCAGACAGTTTAACTCGTACCGAACACGACTCCAATAAAGAGTTAATCGGTCAAGGTATTGGTAACTTGGTTTCTGGTTTATTCGGTGGTATTGCTGGTGCTGGTGCAACTATGGGTACAGTAGTCAACATCCAAACTGGTGCGAGAACTGCGGTATCTGGTTTGACCCGTGCTTTAGTTTTGCTTGTAGTAGTTTTAGGATTGAGCCAATATCTTGAAGGTATTCCTCTAGCAGTGTTAGCTGGTATTGCTCTTAAAGTTGGTTTTGATATTGTTGACTGGGGCTTCCTCAAACGCGCTCACAAAATTTCTCCTAAAGCTGCCGTCATTATGTATGGGGTAATCGCTCTGACTGTCTTTGTTGACTTGATTGTTGCTGTAGGTGTTGGAGTTTTCGTTGCCAATGTTCTAACTATCGAACGTCTTTCCAACCATCGCGCCGATTCTGTTAAAGCTGTTACCTATGACGATGAAGAAATCGAACTCAAGAGCGAAGAGAAAGAGTTGTTAGAACGAGCTAATGGTCGCGTACTTCTATTTTATCTAAGTGGTCCAATGATCTTTGGCGTAGCTAAAGCAATCTCTCGCGAACACAATTTAATTAATGACTATCAGGCATTAGTTTTAGATTTATCTGAAGTACCAATTCTGGGTGTAACTTCTGCCCTAGCGTTAGAAAATGCAATTGAAGAAGCACTCGAAAAAGGTCGTCAAGTATACCTAGTCGGCGTTAGCGGACAGGCAGAAAAACGTCTCAGAAAATTAGGCGTTATGGCAAAAATTCCCAGTCAAAATGTCTTAGGCGATCGCACTGCTGCTTTACGTCAAGCCGTAGATTACGTAGAGGAGCATTTGGTAGATTTCACTGGCGACACCATTAATACCCAAGCAATTGGTTAATCATTAGTCGCCGATTATCTGGTCATTTGTTCTTTGTTCTCCGATACAAACGACAGATGACCAATGACAAATAACAAAGAACATTTTTACAAACAACTGAACGATAATTATGACACATTTAGCATCAATAGGGTTTCCCCCCGATCTGTTCTTTACATCCCCTTTATTGCTAGCTACCGAAAATCATTCTGAAAATGGACCAATGATTTTGGCGGGAGTATTACTAAGTCTAGTCTTTATTTATTTGGCGAGCAAACTGGGAGGAGAACTTTCTAGAATTGTAGATTTACCACCAGTATTAGGAGAATTAGTGGCTGGTGTAGTAGTTGGGGTTTCTGCATTACACCTATTGGTATTTCCCGAAACAGGGGCAGTTGCTGGCGATTCGGTAGTAATGACTATCTTACAAAAAATTGCTGGCTTGAGTCCTGAGAGTATTCCAGAAGTATTTTCGGCACAGAGTGAGGTTATTTCGGTTCTAGCAGAATTAGGAGTAATTATTCTGCTGTTTGAAATCGGTTTAGAGTCCGATCTAAGAGAATTACAAAAAGTCGGTGCTAAGGCTGCTATCGTTGCAGTCGTCGGTGTAGTCGCTCCTTTTGTGGCTGGTACGGTAGGGCTAATTTTAATCTTCGGGATGCCTACTATTCCTGCGGTATTTGCGGGTGCAGCTTTGACTGCTACTAGTATCGGGATTACTTCCAAAGTTTTATCAGAATTGGGACAGCTAAAATCTACAGAAGGACAGATTATCGTCGGTGCAGCAGTAATTGATGACGTTCTCGGTATTATTGTTTTGGCTGTAGTTGCTAGTTTGGCAAAAACTGGAGATGTTGATGTTCTCAATTTAGTATACTTGATTGTTAGCGCGACTGCTTTTCTATTAGGTTCGATCTTTTTAGGTAAATTCTTTAATAAAAGCTTTGTAGCGATCGCCGAAAAATTACAGACTAGAGGTAAGTTAGTCATTCCCGCTTTAGTATTTGCTTTCTCAATGGCGTTTTTAGCTAATGCGATTCATTTAGAAGCAATTTTAGGTGCATTTGCTGCTGGTTTGGTTCTAGACGAAACTGACAAACGTAAAGAGTTAGACCAACAGATAATTCCCATTGCTGATATTTTAGTTCCCATTTTCTTTGTCTGTGTTGGTGCAAAAGTTGACCTCAGCGTTCTCAACCCTACTGTTGCCGATAACCGTCAAGGATTAATAATTGCCGCTTTCTTGATTGTAGTTGCGATCGTCGGTAAAGTTGTTACTGGTTGGGCGATAGTTGGTCAAGAAAAAATCAATCGTTTGGCAATTGGTATTGGCATGATTCCTCGTGGTGAGGTAGGCTTAGTCTTTGCTGGTATTGGTGCAGCTAGTGGTGTTTTGGATAAGCCTTTACAAGCAGCAATTATTATCATGGTAATTCTGACTACCTTTATTGCACCGCCTCTGTTACGTTTTACTTTCAAACAAGAGGAAGAACTAGCAGAAAAAGCAGATTTAGCTATTGATGGTTAGTAGGTAGTTAATAGTATGGTGGGTATTGCAGAATATTTAAAACCTAAAACATCATTCTCTAATGCCCACCGCAATTATATCTCGATGGCGATCGCTAGTCGATTTGATAGGCAATACCAAATCTAATTTCCAAAACCTACTTATAAATCAGGAGTCTCCAACAAGCTTAACCCTACTGCGGACTGCGGACTACTTTCTGCCTGATTTTTAAGTATGGCATCCCCACAGGATTTGGTATAATAAACTACTCTTGAAATTATTGTTGACTTTGGCGATTTTTGCCTACCCTACAGGCTTTTTTTTAATCTTTTTTAAAAAATCAAAATAAAATTATCATTCAAAAAACAAATAAACATCATGAATTATTTAGTTTCAGATAAAAATACTTTATACGCGCTCGCGACATTGACGATTTTTTCTAATACTACTAAGTCTAATTATCAAGCTTTGACCTCAGACCATTATAGTGAAGAATAATTGCAATTTGCTTTGCGACTAGTAATGCGTATTGCTTTAATTTTTCCCATGCTGTTATAATTTCAAAAAGATCTTTAATACTTGTTATTTGTTATTTGTAACCTAATATTATGCATTTTAAATTGTGTATTTACTTGTTATAAATTAATTCGGCTTCCTCTGCTTAATCTCAAGTAATAAATCAAGTGCTTAATAGCTTAACAAATGACCAATAACAAATGACCAATAACTAACAACTAATGACCAATGCTAGAAGCTTGTGTATTAGCCACAATGTTATGTGGCTTTTTCGGGATCATTTTTAAGAAAAATTTGGTGATGAAAATCATCTCTATGGACATTATGAGTACGGGGGTTATTGCCTATTATGTACTGATATCATCGCGAAATGGCTTGTTTACGCCAATTGTTTCAAATGCAAATCGCGTTGCTTATGCCGACCCCGTTCCTCAAGCAGTGATTTTGACGGCGATTGTAATTGGCTTTTCTATTCAGGCTTTGATGCTGGTGGGAGTGATGAAATTAGCTAAAAATAATCCTACTTTAGACACTAACGCAATTGAAGAGAATAATACGCCATGACTGAGATGGCGATCGCGCCCAAGATGGCAGCTTTGCTAATCCCCTGGGTTACTTTACCATTTTTTACGGGATTTATTATCTATCTGCTACCCAAATTAGCTCGCTTTTTTGCACTGGGAATCACCTTGATTTCTGCTGTTTATGCTTGGCAGATATTTTTGCAATCATCTCCTGTCAACATACAATTACTAGATAGTTTTGGCGTTAGTTTAATTGTTGACCAACTCAGTGGTTTTTTTATTTTAACTAATGCTCTAGTCACCGCAGCAGTAATTATTTATTGTTGGCAAACTGGTAAAACCGCATTTTTTTATATGCAGGCAATAATTCTGCACGGTAGCGTCAATGCTACTTTTGTCTGTGCCGACTTTATTAGTTTGTATGTGGCACTAGAAGTGATTAGTATTGGTGCGTTTTTGCTGATTAGTTATCCTCGCACCGATCGCTCGATCTGGGTGGGATTGCGCTATTTGTTTGTCAGCAATACGGCAATGCTGTTTTATTTAGTGGGGGCATTATTGGTATACAAGGCAAATAATTCCTTTCACTATGAAGGTTTATTTAATTCTCCTCCAGAAGCAGTTGCCCTAATTTTTTTAGGATTACTGGCAAAAGGTGGTATTTTTGTCACTGGTTTGTGGTTGCCTTTGACTCATTCCGAATCAGAAAGCCCAGTCTCGGCAATGCTTTCGGGAGCAGTGGTCAAAGCAGCAGTATTTCCAATGGTGCGCTGTGCGCTGCTACTAGAAGAAATAGACCCTGTAGTGAGATTTTTTGGAGTTGGTACGGCACTTTTAGGAGTGTTGTGGGCAATGTTTGCCAAGGACACCAAGCGTACTCTGGCATTTAGTACCGTTTCCCAGTTAGGATTTATTCTCGCTGCACCAGTTGTGGGGGGGTTCTATGCCTTAACACATGGTTTAGTTAAATCTGCGCTATTTTTAATTGCAGGTGTTTTACCCAGTCGCAGTTTTGAGCAATTAAAGGATCGAGGCATTGATACTAAGGTTTGGCTAGCTTTGGCGATCGCCAGTTTTTCCATCTCTGGATTTCCTTTACTGTCTGGCTTTGGGGCAAAAGTGTTAACCAGCAAAAATCTCTTACCCTGGCAGGTTATAGCGATGAACGTAGCAACTGTAGGTACAGTAATAACCTTTGCTAAATTTATCTTTTTACCCCGGGGAAAAATAGTGTGTTATCATCACGATCGTGGCACGGCAGTTAACAAGGGGAAAATCATTCAGCCTGGGTTTTGGTGGGCGATGGTTATATTACTAGGCGGATTAATTGGTGCAAACGTAGTCTATTATGAAGCTTATACCCTAACTAATATTGTCAAGCCTCTAGCAACTATTGCTATTGGTTGGTTGGCATATATTTTAGTTTTCAACAAGCTAAATATTAGGCTACCCCGTGCAGTCGAAGAGTTAGATAACTTGATTGGGGTGATGAGCCTGATGTTAATTTTAGTTTTCTGGATGATCAGCGTATGAATAATATATTTTAAGATTTTAATTTAGTTTTAGAAACTAGAGCGAGCGCAGAGAAGAGCACAATAGGAAGAGTAAAATATGACAGAAATAACGATAGCCTGGATTGCTTTACCATTTTTTATCGGGTTTGTTATTTATTTATTACCCAAAATAGCTCGCTGGCTGGCATTGGGCATGGCGATAGTTTCTACTGTCTATGCTTTACTAATATTTATAGAACCATCACCTTTAAATATCCAGTTATTAGATAATTTTGGTGTTAGCTTAATTGTTGACCAACTCAGTGGTTTTTTTATTGTAACCAATGCTTTAGTCACCGCAGCAGTAATTGTTTATTGTTGGCAAACAGGTAAAACGGCATTTTTTTACACTCAAGCTGTTATTTTGCATGGTAGCGTTAATGCTACTTTTGTCTGTGCTGACTTGATTAGTTTGTATGTGGCATTAGAGGTCATTAGTATTGCTTCTTTTTCATTGATAGCCTATACCCGCAGCGATCGCTCGATTTGGGTAGGATTGCGCTATTTGTTTATCAGCAATACGGCAATGCTGTTTTATCTAATCGGGGCATTATTGGTATACCAGGCAAATAATTCCTTTCACTATGAGGGTATAGCTAATTCTCCTCCAGAAGCAGTTGCCCTAATTTTTCTAGGATTATTGGCAAAAGGTGGGATCTTTGTCTCTGGTTTGTGGTTGCCCTTAACTCATTCCGAATCAGAAAGTCCAGTCTCGGCAATGCTTTCGGGAGTAGTGGTCAAAGCAGGTGTATTCCCGATGGTGCGCTGCGCGCTACTTATGGAGGGGATCGATCCACTGGTGCGGTTTTTTGGTGTTGGTACGGCACTTTTAGGAGTGGGCTACGCAGTATTAGAAAAAGATACCAAGCGAATGCTGGCATTTCATACTATTTCTCAGTTAGGTTTTGTCCTGGCTGCACCAGTAGTAGCTGGTTTCTATGCCTTGACTCATGGTTTAGTTAAATCCGCATTATTTTTGATTGCTGGTATTTTACCCAGTCGCAACTTTAAAGAGTTGCAGCATCAACCGATTAATACTCCGATTTGGATCGCTTTAGCTATTGCCAGCTTTTCCATCTCTGGGTTTCCTCTACTGTCTGGGTTTGGGGCGAAAGTATTAACCAGTAAAAATCTACTACCTTGGCAAATTGTGGGAATGAATACTGCCGCATTAGGAACGGCAATTTCCTTTGCTAAATTTATTTTTTTACCACACCAGACCTCTCCCCCAGCCCCTCTCCCAGAAGAAAATGAGAGTAGTGCCAAGAAGGAAAAAAAAATACAGCCTGGGTTTTGGTGGGCGATGGAAATTTTACTCGGTGGTTTAGTTGGGGCAAATGTCTTTTATTACGAAGCCTATACCCTAAAAAACATCGTCAAACCGCTAGTAACAATCTTGATCGGCTGGCTGGCATATGTTTTAATTTTTAAGCAATCAGCAATTAAGTTACCGAGGGAGCTCGAAAAATTCGATCATTTAATTGGGGTAATGAGCTTAATGTTAATTTTACTCTTTTGGGCAATATTGAGGCCAGCTGGAGGTTTGGTATGAGAGCGACCACAATTCTTAATAGAATACTCAGATTAACAATTTGGTTTTTGCTGACTGGTGATTTTAGTCTGGCAAATATTATTATTGGTGCTGCTATTGCCTTATTGTTGCCCCGCGGTTCCACATCTCCAGAAAAGTTAAAGGATTGGTTGGTGGGGTTGTGGGAGACTATTGTCGCTATTTTCCAGGCATATATAGAAGCATTTGAAATCATCCTGCGTCCTCATAACGAAGAAGAAATAATTCGACAACCAGTTCCACCCCAACGCACACTAGGACTGGTATTTCTCGACATCTTCCTGATTACCTTTACACCCAAAACCATCGTTACCAAATATGACCCTCGCGGTTGGTATGAGGTGCATAAAGTTACACGGAGATGAAAACGTCATTAGTACAGACGTAGAATGATACGTCTGTACGGTCATTAGTCATTAACTGGGTAGATATTACAAAAGACGGAAGACAAAAAACAATGGACTCAATTTTAATCGCCATGATTTTGGCTTTACTAATACCAATTTACGAAGCTTGGCAGGATAATGATATATGGCAAAAAATGCTCGCCTTCGCCAGCATTGCTACTAAAACTTCGATTATGATGCTGTTTATCTCTGTTTTACGAGATGATTTCTCGATCGGGGTAGTTGCGGTAATTATTCTCTGCGTAGGAAATGCAGGATTAATGTTACTAGCACATTTAATTAAACAATTAAACGAAGCTTAATCAGTTATCAGTCATCATCTATTAATTATAAACAACTAAAATACCTCGAACTAATTATGATTGATATTTTAAGTTATAGCTTAATGGTTATCGGCATTATATTCTGGTTTTGGGGAACATTGCCTTTAATCGGCAAGCGCTCGGTTTTATTTAAACTACATAGCCTTTCAGTAGCCGATACTCTTGGTTCGATGAATATTGTTGTAGGCTTACTTATAGAAATACCAAGTGAATGGTCGCTTTTGCTCCTAGCAATTATTACCTTAGCAATTTGGAATACCGTACTGGGTTATGTTATAGCATATTGCGTTAATAGCGAAGAGACAAACACACAAATAATAAAAGACTGAAGAGCTGGAACTAACAAGAAATGATAGATAAATATGTTTATGTCATCTTAGCTTTATTACCTTTATCAGCATTGATACTGGTATTTCAAGTTAATCCCTACCATGCTCTAGTAACTAGAGCGATCTTAGGTGCAGTTGCATCATTAGTTTATGCGGTTTTGGGGGCTGCGGATGTAGCCTTAACCGAGGCTATGGTAGGTACTATGCTGGCAGTCACTCTTTATGTGATTGCAGTACGTTCTTCTTTGGTAATGCGTTTGGGTGTACTTAAAAATCTTGAGGTAGAAAAAGAGAATTATTTAACAGAATTGATAGCTAGCATGAGAAAAGTAATTGATAAACATCATTTACGTTTGGAATTGATCGAATATCCCACTCAAAAATCCCTAAAAGAAGCATTAATGACTAAAGAAATTCACGCTATCTGTACCCAACCAGAACCAATAGAACAGCCAGATCGAAGCACAAGCACAACAGGAATAGATGTCAAGCAAAGCTACCAAACCTCAGTTAGAGTGCGTCGTCTGTTTGAGATTATGGAGACAGAGTTAACCTTTCCAGAGACAACTATAACCTATGTAAACGTACCTAGTATGGAGGAAAAACATTAATGAAGTGGGTTTATAAGTGGGTTTATATAGTAGCAGGAATTTCATTATTTATTAAGATGCTTATAGTACAGAATCCAACAGCAGATGGGGCGGAAATTTCGATTGTTGAATCGATAGTAGAAGATACGGGAGTATCGAATGCGGTTTCGGGTATTATTTTTCGCAATCGCCTGTACGACACGATCTATGAAGTAGTAGTATTTACGATCGCCATATTGGGGGTAAAATTCCTGCTAGCTAACGAACAACCCACAGAAGTAGTTTATCAGTTTAGCGATCGCCCTTCGATTATTTTGGCTCGTTTGGGAGCAACTATTTCTGCTATTGTCGCGATCGAACTAGCTATTAGAGGACATCTTAGTCCTGGTGGTGGTTTCGCTGCGGGAGTAGCTGGAGGGACTGCGATTGGCTTGATTGCGATTACTTCTTCATCTGAGTGGATGGAAGCGATTTATAAAAAATATCGGGCTGCTACCTGGGAAAAGATTTCGGTTCTGATTTTTATTTTCTTGGCAGTCATAACCCTAATTGGCATCGAGTTACCCTACGGACAATTAGGTACGCTCTTTAGTGGCGGAATCATTCCCGTACTTAATATATTGGTGGCGATTAAAGTTGCCTTGGGTTCGTGGGCGGTTATTTTGCTGTTTATCCGCTATCGGGGACTCTTGTGATTAGTTATTTTCAATGTTTAAAGGCAATTCTAACTATTTACAGGACATCCAATTGTAATCCAACTTAATTCTAAAGGTGAGTTAAAAGATATCGATCTTGCAGGTTAATAAAATCAAGTAAATTAATTTGTTAATTGTTCGATATCGACGACGATCGTAGCTCAATTTTCAAGCTTTCATCGATCGAGAAAATCGAGGAATAGTAAGATCTGCTTCAATAATTGTGGCTTTAACTTCTTGACCAATTTTGAAATTGCGCTCGAGGTTATCTATAGATGATTGAGAAATTTCATCTTTTTTAATTTAATTTTCACCCGTTACTTCCTTCTGCCCCTCTCCTCAGGAATTAAGCAAACGCAAAATCATCTGCGGTTAAGCTATCGGCAGCTACTCCTTGAAGAATCGCTAAATCCGAGTCATTAGCTGAGATTAAAGCATCTCCTTCCATTGTGGTAATGCTGACATCTGCAAAACCAATACCCAAGCCAGCAATACCAATAACATCTTCACCACTGGTAAAGTCGGTAATAATGTTAGCAGATTCGGGAAATTCGGCAGAAGCAACCCAGAATTGGTCTGCACCTTCTCCACCTGTGATGGTGTTGTCTCCGCCAGAGGTATTAAAGATCGCGTCATCACCTTCACCTGCTAATACTCTGTCCCCTGTACCGAGAATGACTGTATCTTCACCACTACCTGCGTAGATTCGATTTTTACCCGTCCCCGTTGAAGCATCAACCAGATCGTTTAAGTCACCAGCGAAGATAAGTTGCTTACTTCCTTTAACCTCGATTGTATCTGATTCAATAGTGCCGAATCTTGGTTTTTGAGGCTTTTCAGGGAAGAACGCGATCCCTATAGGACGCTCTAAAATCGGGTCGGGAGGAACTATCAGCATCAGTGGTTCTACTGGCGAACCGTTTTGACTCTCAAATTTGAGTACAGCACCTTCAAGTGTATCGATATCAAAACCAACAGTTAGTAAATCGCCATCGGGAGCAAAAGCGAGGCTACCAATAAAATTGTTGCTAGGGGGTATGTCGGTTGTATAGTTGGTACTTAAGGTATCTACTAACTCTCCAGTTTTTAGGTCGTAGCGCAGAATATCGTTAGCAAAGTCGCTAACGTATAAATCGCCGTCCGAGCCAAGTTCTAGACCGAGTAAGCTTACGAAACCCAAGCTATCTGGGGAAGGTTCGGGTGTGGCAAAAACTGTCGGTTCTTCTCCAACTTCGAGAGAGTCATAGCGCAAGATTTGACTGGGAAGACTCGCACTGAAGTCGGGAAAAATCTCTCCTGTATCTGGATCGACTGTTGCTATACTACCTTGGGTAGTGACATAGAGACTATCATCAACAAATAGTAGACCATTAGGGCCGTTTAAACCACCTGGTTCGCCATTCCCAAAATCGAACACATCAATAAAATTGCCAGTCTCGCCATCGTAGCGTAAAATTTGGTCACTTAGAAAGCTAGCAACATATAAATCTCCATCAGGACTAAAAGCGATCCCGTAGGGACGAACTAGTCCACCAGTTTCATCAAGATCGGTATTCGGGTCATCGCCGACAAAAACATCAATAAATTCACCGTTTGACCCATCAAATCTCAGGATGGAAGAAACTCCAGGCTCTGCTCCACTGGATATGTAAAGATCGCTTTTTTGATCGCCATTCGCGTCAGGTCCAAAAAGCAAAGTATCTGGGTCGCTCAAACCACCCAAACCGCTAGTGACAAACTCAGAAATTAATTCCCCAGTGATAGCGTCGAATTGAAGAACATTGTTACCTCTGGTATTTGCAACTAAAAAATTGTTGTTTGACTCTGTCATTAATTTCAAGTTAAATGTCAGCAATTTTCAGTTTTATTATACATAGCAATGACCGCCAACCAATAAATTCTGACTTGGTTCGTGACTTTTATGACTTTTCAAAAATTTTTAAGTACTTTACCTATGGCGTGTCATATATAGAAAAATTGCGATCGCTTGAATTATTGTTCGGCAACGTTCAATCCAAGCATAATCTTTTCCTAGCTTAATTACTTTGCCAATTTTTTCAAAAGCACGAATATCTTGAATATCTACAAAAACGCCATAGGGTTTAGTTGCACATACTTTACCTTAAACTATTTGTCCTACTTTTAATTACTCTATTTTTCTTTTTTTAATTGGCAGAGAACAACCAAGTATCAAGCGATCGCAATATTCAACATCCACTTCTAAAATTTCTAAAGTAATTTCTTTGCCTAATAATTCTTCTTTGCCAACAACAAGATCGATAATTGACAACCGACAGAAGCCAAGCTGAATCAGCTTAACGCATTGTCATAAAGAATCGCTATATTTAAATTGACGTTCCTTTGTTCGATCGCGATTTTGAATTTGTCCTCAAAAGTTTATGCCAAAACTACAAAAAATATCTGACTAAAGAAATAAGACACGCTTCTAGAGCTAAGGACTTACTACAGCAATATTATACGCCTCCACTAATCAAAAAAATTCAGGAAAAGTTCGCCCTCGACTTCGATTATTTTCAATACGATCGCGAGTTTGAAAGTATTTATAAGTCAAGAGAAAAAGCGGTCTTGAAAATTAATTAACCCAGAAAAATTTTCCCTCGTCAAAAAAGTAAAATAGCAAACATAAAGAGCGGTGATTTTGCCCTAAATCTTAGTTCAGTTTAAACATTGGCGTAACCTATTAGGTAAAATGGTCTGGCTAATTTATATCGATCTTAGGTTAAACGAATGGAACAAATGGGAACTCACCTGGTTGTGGATGCCTGGCAAGCACCAGCTGAATTACTCAACGATCCCGAAGCAATACGCAAAGCATTGATTGAAGCTATTAGCGTCGGTAAAGCAACTCTCATCGATCTGTGCGTTCATCAATTTAGTCCCCACGGTGTAACCGCTACTGCTACCTTGGCAGAATCCCATATCGCGATCCATACTTGGCCCGAACATGGTTATTTTGCAGCCGACTTATTTTTTTGTGGAGAAGGAAAGCCAGAATTAGCGATGAAAATTTTACAAACCACACTCCAGGCACGACAAATCAGAATACGCCAACTTCAGAGAGGAATTTTGGAGGAGCAAGGAATAAAAGTTTTTTGAACCAGAATAAAATAATACAATATAGATATATCTGCCAATTAATCTAGCAGCTAACAGTTACGCGGGGATAATAAATGCTAGATTGCTAAGTATCAGCCCCTCGAAATACCTCTCTAGCTCAACATGACCACCTATTTCTCTGATTTTGTCATCAAGCTAGCTCTTATCCTCCTACTGAGTATTTTGCCATCCTTAGTTTATTTACTACTTTTTCGTAAAGCTAAGGAGCGTTGGCAAACGAGGTTAAGACGCGCTCAAATTGCCAGTAACTATCATCGGGAACGATTTTATCGTCATTCTTATGGTTACGATTATAATTCTCAGACAGCGAGCGATCGCCGTAGACCAGTAACTAAATATTTTATTGGAGATACTAGCTGTGTTAACAATGCTCAATCTCCTTATCTTCGTTGTGCTATCAACCCAGAAGGGCCTTGCGATGAATGTCCTCACTACGAAAAACGCGATAAGCAAGATTGAGATTGTAAATTCAAATTTACAAATTTAGTTCATCTCAACAGTAGATTTAAATTTTACTGGCTTTGAGCTTGGAAGGAGGAAGATTTTGCCTAATTCTTTTTGCCTCTAGTTGAGTTTGGGCATAAGATATCAAAAATAACTGAGGGCAAATCCCGATTTGTTCTCCTCCTTTGTCTTTATTTCTCGTTCCTCAAAATGTTCGATCTTCAACTTTGGTTTAATGGTATTGCTGTTGGTAGTATTCTGGCCTTAGCTGCTATTGGCTTAACCCTTACCTATGGCATCCTCAATCTCTCCAACTTTGCTCATGGAGACTTTATGACTCTGGGGGCTTATTTGACTTGGTTGGCAAATGTCGGTGGTTTAAATATTTGGCTGGCGATGATTTTAGGAGCATTGGGAACAATTATCGCCATGCTGATTTCAGAATATTTACTCTGGAAACCAATGCGAGATCGCCGAGCTAGCGATACGACTCTGATTATTATTTCGATTGGGCTTGCTTTATTTGTCCGCAACGGCATTCTCTTGCTTTATGGTGGTAGCAACCAACTATACCAATTACCCGTAGTTCCCGCACTACAATTTGGAACTTTACGTATTGCTTATTACCGTTTGATCGTAATTGGACTGGCGATCGCTGCCATCGTCGCCCTACATATCATTTTACAGAATACCAAGATTGGTAAAGCGATGCGAGCAGTTGCCGACAACATCGATCTAGCTAGAGTTTCAGGAATTAATGTCGAACGGGTTGTTCTTTGGACGTGGGTAATCACTGGGACGCTAACCGCTTTTGCTGGGGGAATGTATGGCTTAATTGCGGTAGTCCGCCCCAATATGGGCTGGTTTTTGATTTTACCGATGTTTGCCTCGGTAATTTTGGGAGGAATTGGCAATCCCTACGGTGCGATCGTCGGTGCATTGATCATTGGGATTGCCCAAGAATTAAGCGTACCTTTTTTGGGTTCAGAATACAAGTTAGGGGTAGCTTTGGCGATTATGGTCATTATCCTTTTAGTTCGTCCTCAAGGAATATTTAAAAGTTAACAATTCCGCTTACTGAACGTATTTAGTCACATCCTCGCCACATTCATCAGCCAGATAAGATAAGGAACGAAAGCGCAACATCGTAAACTGCTCGTACAAGGGATTTAGTTTACATAAGGGAGGAATGTGGGCAATTGTACGTCCAAACAAGTTTATATCCCGTTCAAAAGGACACTGGGGTGGAATAACTTTACAGACAAATTTAGCCAAACGGGGGTCTTTTATTTCCATGCCTTCAAGCCAGTCTTTGACAGGATAAAGGACATCTACACCTGATTTGGCTTTTTCAGGTGGCGGAGTCAACCCCGTAGCAGCACCCGCAGTAGGTTCTTCTTTTTCAGGTTTATAGAGAGTATTTTCCAGAGACTTGAGAGCCTCTACTTCTATTTCGAGAGCATCGCTAAATTGATGTAGCAAGTCGTATTCAGGTGCAGAATAAACGCCATCGGCAACAGCAACCAATACCGCAGTACGGAGAAAATTTTCCGCTGTCTCTGGCTCTTTACCCAAATTCTCTGCCAGTTCTTCTGGGGTAATTTCTTCTAATCGATCGCTAGTGTTGATGTTGGCTAAATCTTGAGTTAATTGACCAATTAATTCTTTTTCTTCAGGGTCATAATGCCCATCTGCTAGGGCAACAGTATACAAACCTCTAAGCCAAGCCACAATCTGGCGATCGCTATATGTGGATTCAGTAATAGTACTCATTTTATTTAATATCTATTATCGATTATCGATCCTCAATCGCTGGTTTGGAACTAAGCTTAAACCAGATCGAATCTCAAATATTCATTGTCTAGTAAATAATCAATATAGATCATAACTAAAACTGCCGACAAAACTGTTTAAAATTGAAGAATATAGTATCTATTATCTAAATTAAGGTTAATTAACGGTCATTATTCACGAGATTAGATTACAGGTAACAGGCAAAAGTCAACGTCTAGATCTTTGGCTGTCGGCTCAACTAAGCGATCTTTCTCGCTCTCGGATTCAAAAGCTAATCGAATCTGGTAACGTTTACTTAAACGATCGCCTATGCAGCAGCAAAAAAATTAAAGTGATTCCTGGCGATCGCCTGAATATTATTATTCCCGATCCAGAGAAACTAGACCTTACTCCCGAAAAAATTCCTCTAGATATTCTGTTTGAAGACGAACATCTCATTATTGTTAATAAACCGGCAGGTATGGTGGTGCATCCCGCACCAGGTCACTCTACTGGTACACTGGTTCACGCTTTGCTGGCTCATTGCGATCGCCTAGCTGGAATTGGTGGTATCGAACGTCCAGGTATCGTCCACCGTATAGACAAAGATACTACTGGGGCAATTGTCGTGGCAAAAAGCGACCGCGCTCATCAAAATTTACAAGCACAAATTAAAGCTAAAACTGCTCGTAGGGAGTACTGGGGAATCATCTATGGTTCTTTTCCTCAAGAAACTGGCACGATTGATTTACCCATTGGTCGTCATCATGGCGATCGCAAAAAGATGGCGGTTATTCCCGTAGAAAAGGGTGGCAGAGAAGCAATTACTCACTGGCAAATTCTGGAAAGAATCGGCAACTACAGCCTGATGCAGTTCCTTCTGGAGACAGGACGTACTCATCAAATCAGAGTTCATTGCAGCCACCAGGGACACCCTTTAGTTGGCGATCGCACTTATGGTTCAAATCGCTCTATTAAGGTTAATTTATCTGGTCAAGCTCTCCATGCTCGGCAATTATCTTTGCTCCATCCCATCTCAGGCGAACTAATTGAAGCGATCGCCCCTCTACCAGCCGAATTGACCAAACTACTACAAGTATTACGCAATCGAAATTAATTTACTGCGCTTTTCAATTGGATAGACCACACAAGTTCAACCAATAATTAGCTAAAAGCTAAAAGCTAAAAGCTAAAAACCAGATCATGATAAGCATAGTCCATTCAATTGAAAACTGCTGTAAATAAGAGCTAAATCCAAAAAGAGGGATGTTATAAATTAACAACATAATCCTTTGTAGAACTATTCTGCTAATTTACAACTCCCTCTTTGGGTTGTTTTAGTTGTTAATTCAACAAACTGACTTGGATAAATATCTTTTGATATCTAGTTTAAGTAGTTTTACGATAGGGAACTTTAGATAAGTAGTCGATATTGGTCGCCGAATTAGTGCGAGGAGCATTGGCTCTTGTAGGAAGGCTACGAGCCATACCTAAATACAAAGCAGGACTTCCAGCCTTGGGTTGTTTCTCTTGGGGAGTAAAACGACGTACTTCGGTCTGCCAAATAATTTGAGGGAATCCTAAGATAGAACGATAGTATTCGTCATAACGAGGGGATTTAATATTGAAGGGACGCTCGCCCTGCTGACGACCAGCAAGTACTCGACGGCGTTGGTAAGGTACGATGTCGTAACCGAAGTTCTCCATGTACTCTTCGCTGTCTAAAAGTTCATCAACGAAACCTTCAATACCTTTAGTAGCTACTTTAATCGACCAAGCAATTTTCTCTCTTTCGTTGTAGACATCGCGTCCCAAAACTCTTTGGATACACTGTTCGACAAAGCGATAGTTGCTGTTTTTCGCATAGAAACTGTTGTAAAAAGTTTCTGAAAGTAACAAACCACGAATAAAATCGCGAACGGTAATTTGACCATTGCGTAATTGAGATTCTAGAAATCTTTCGCGATCGCTACGGAAAGCATAGAAAAAAATCTGGCGATAGGCTGCATTAATTAACTCGTTCATTTCAGTCAAAGAAAAGGCATTCTCTGCTGAATAAATTTTGGCTTGATCGTCTCCACCAACATCGTATCCATTGACACGAGGATTTTGGGAACTGGGTTTGTAATCCAATAAGGGAATAGACAAGTTTAAACCTCCGTCTATTGTTTTGTATATTAAAATTCTTAGTCCCAATCATACGGTAGATAGGGGCTGAGAATAAATAACGGTAACAAAATATTACAGAGTCGTAATTAATTTTTCCTTATCTAACTTCTCACCTCATAATCGGTGATTAATTACCAACCTGAGATCGCAAAAGCTTCGGTATTGCTGTTTTCTGATTTGGGTGTCGATCCTTCTGTTGTGACGCGAGATTCGGCACAAAAAGTAGCAGTATTAAATCCACCAAATCTTTTGACAGTGCTGCTACGCAAACGCAAATCGGGATTGACAAACCAAAAACGTTCGATGATACTCATAGTTTCGTATTCGGTAATCAAAACTAATCCGTCTTCTTCGTCCATGTGATATTCTCCAGCCACAGGAACGATCTCTGCGTAGCCTCTTTCTCGCAGTAATTTGCCTTTTCTGGGATTATCTGGAGCGGGAATTAAGGCAAATACAGTTGTTCCTTTATGGTCTTCATTTTCCTTGTCCCATGCCATCGAACCGTCCCAACTGACAAACGCACCACCGATCGCATTTGTCGGATCTTCGTCGTGCATTTGACAAATTGCAGCTATTTTTTCATCATCGGCATCGAGAAATTCTACATTAATATCCGAGCCACCACTCTCGGCCCTTCTAAATGGTAAGTGGTGAGTAGTACGTTGCGATCGCCACTGTCCCGCACTCTGTTGAAAGAATTCTTTAGCGTCTTTGATTGGATTCATGGTCAGATAATCTTTTTTTATTGCTTATATAAATATATCTACTATTTGTTAGCTTTTGTTAGCTTTTGTTAGCTTTTGCCTCATTTTGCTGCCTGCTATTCAATTTTAAAATTTTTTCCGCATCTAAATACACTAAAAATACATTTTAGCTATAAGTATTTGATAACTTTTTGTTGCTTTAATTAATTATTGCTTGACAATGAAGACAACTTATAATCCAAAGTGCTAGATTAATTAAAAATCAAGGCACGGCAAAAATTTAAAATTTACCTGCCAAATGTAAACCGACAAACTTTAGGAGGAAGATGAATGGATTTTTCAGCCCAGTTAAGCTTAGAACAGCAATTTAAATTGAAAGTTCTTCAAGAACAAGTGCAAGGCTTGAGCAAAGAACAAGCTCAAGAATATTTACTAGAGATGTTTCGTCAAATGATGGTCAAAGACAATTTAGTTAAACATCTACTCAAAAATGCATAATGCTTTTGATGGTCGATTTTTTCAGTTATATATGTAGTGTGAAGTGTGCTGTCTAAAAAGCAAGAGATTGCCACAGGAGTAAAATTTTCTCCTACAACTGATAGCACGATTTTAAAATTAGAAAGTAAGCTCAACTAAGGCGTTCTTTGTAACGAAATATTAAGATCGAACGCTTCGCAACTACACTATTTTTGATTGGTTTTACTCTTACTTACTCACTAAACAAAATAAGAGCGATACAGACGCAAATTTGATACTGAAGCCGATACATTTGTCAGTAGCAAATTTGACATAATACTAAATTATATTGAGTAGTATGCCAGTTATTGATTGATTTTTAAAGAATAATTTACTTATGGCTATAGATTTTATTCAGAGGAAACATTACCTCTTAGAATAAATTAAAGTAGTGAGTAAAAATACCAAGCAATACTAATGGAAGCAGAGAAACTGAGTCATGAAGCATTATTGTCAGCGCGGGAATTAGAAATTGTCGAGTTAGTAGTGACTGGTTTGAGCAATCATAAAATTGCCCAAGAACTTGAGATCAGTAAAAGGACAGTTGATAACCACATCAGCAATATCCTGAAAAAAACGGGTACGGCAAATCGTGTGGAATTAGTCCGTTGGTCTTTACAGTGGGGAAAAGTCTGTATAGATAATGTGAACTGTTGTTCTCTACCAAAGATCGGTCACAACCTAGACTGCAATGAAATGGTTTCTTGAACTTAAACTGACAAGGCTAGTTTTAGCGAGCGCTATATGGAGTCTATTTGGTTGTGAGGACTCCAGATATATCACCCCCCCAACTCAAACTATCAACGCTACGCTCAATTCCGCTGCAGCCGAAACCTCTTCCCATTTTTCCTACGATGGTCGCTATCTAATTTATACTAGCGATCGCAATTCCCAACGCAGTATATTTCTTTACGATTTGCAACGTCGTCGTTTAATACCTCTTCCTGGTTTGAATCAGCCAGGTAGTATGCAGTTTCAGGCAGATATCAGTGCTGATGGACGCTATATAGTCTACGTGTCCGAACAACTAGGTAAAACTGATATTTTTTTATACGATCGCTCAACAGCAAAAAGCAAAAACCTGACTAGAAATTTTATCGGAGAAGTCCGCAATCCTAGTATAAGTGGTAATGGACGTTTTGTTTCTTTTGAAGGTAATCGTTCGGGACAATGGGACATTGAAATTTACGATCGCGGAGTAGGGATAGATTTTTCCCAACCCCGTAGTTTTCCTAATTTGCCTGGTAGCGATGAGCAGTAGACGTAATTACCAACAAAAGAAACTAAAAAATTAAAAACGCGATCGCTCTTCAAAGTATTCTCGTACACTAGGCTGGCGACTAAAATTTGTGTATTATTTTAATTTGGGTCGCGAAGTAGCAACCAAACCAGTCAGTTCAGTAAGTCGAAAGCGAAAAAAACAATGCCATCGCCAAATAATCCGCGTCGAACCAAAATTGTTGCCACAGTCGGGCCAGCTACGCTCAAACCTGATATTTTACGTAGGCTAATCAAAGCAGGGGCAACCACCCTGAGAATTAATTTTTCTCACGGTACGCAACAAGACCATCAAAAGGCGATCCGCTTAATCAGACAAACTGCTTTTGAACTAGATCAGCCCGTGGGCATCCTACAGGATCTACAGGGGCCAAAAATTCGCTTGGGTAAATTTGCCTGTGGCAAAATTAAGTTGGAGAAAGAAGATCCATTTATTCTCACTAGTCGCAAACAAGTAGAATGCAACCAGGAGATAAGTTATGTTAGCTACGACAAACTAGCCCAGGAAGTACCCGAAAAGGCAACTATCTTACTTGACGATGGCAAGGTAGAGATGCGGGTAGAAAAAATCGATAAAGCGAATCAGAACTTACATTGTCGAGTTGTGGTAGGGGGATATCTTTCTAGTAACAAGGGAGTAAACTTCCCTGGTGTCTGCCTCTCGGTTAGAGCTCTAACTACAAAAGACCGCGAAGACCTTATGTTTGGTTTAGACCAGGGGGTGGACTGGATCGCCCTGAGTTTTGTGCGCAATCCTCAAGATATTTTAGAAATCAAAGATTTAATCTCTAGTGCGGGTAAATCCATTCCTGTAATCGCCAAAATAGAGAAACACGAAGCGATCGAACAGATGGATGCAATTCTCTCTCTTTGCGATGGAGTTATGGTAGCTAGAGGGGATCTGGGCGTTGAGTTACCCGCCGAAGATGTGCCAATTCTGCAAAAACGCCTAATTACTACGGCCAACAAGCTAGGTATACCTGTTATTACCGCTACTCAAATGCTCGATAGCATGGTCAATAATCCTCGACCTACTCGTGCAGAAGTATCTGATGTGGCAAATGCTATTTTAGACGGTACAGATGCGGTGATGCTTTCTAACGAAACAGCAGTAGGTAACTACCCTGTCGAAGCAGTAAAAACTATGGCAACTATTGCCTGTCGGATTGAAAAAGAGCAGCAGATTAACAACTTCAAAACCAAACAAACTAAACGCTCAATTACCCACGCTATCTCGGCTGCTGTCGGTCAGATTGCATCTCAACTAGATGCTGCTGCTATTATGACCTTAACCAAAACTGGTGCAACGGCACGTAATGTTTCTAAATTTAGACCCAAGACACCGATCCTGGCGATCACACCTCATGTTTATGTATCTCGTAGATTACAGCTTGTTTGGGGTGTAAGACCGCTGCTAGTTCTAGATTTGTCTTCTACTAATCAAACTTTCCAAGCAGCAATCAACGTCGCCCAAGAAAAAAACTGGCTATCCGCTGGCGATTTGGTAGTAATGACTGCGGGGACTCTTCAAGGTGTATCGGGTTCGACCGATCTGATCAAGGTTGAGTTGGTCAAAGCAGTTTTGGGCGAAGGTTCGGGAATCGGACAGGGAGCGATTAGCGGTAGAGCTAGGGTAGCTCACAGTGCCAGAGACATTAATGACTTTAATCCTGGAGAGATTTTAGTTACTCCCTCGACCAACGCTCAATTTGTCGATATTATCCGCCAGGCATCGGGAATTATTACCGAAGAAGACAACATAACCAGCCATGCTGCCGTGATCGGTTTGCGCTTAGGTATACCCGTAATTGTCGGCTTAAAAAATGCTACCGAGGTGATTCGCGAAGGGGCGATTTTAACCGTAGATGCCAAACGAGGCATAGTTTATTCTGGAGCAGTAGATAAATAGTCATCGAGATCGGTACTATAGCATCGATCGCCCTCCTAAACTTGTCGTTTTAACTAGTTTAGGTACTGCGATATTAGACTAGGTTGTATTCTAGAGCATAGGTAATTAGTTCGATTCGGTTACTTGTATCCGACTTACGTAACAAACTGCTCACGTATTTTTCAATGGTACGGTGAGACAAATGGAGTTGTTGACCAATTTCAATATTGGAATGCCCCTTCATCAACAGTTTTAGTACTTCTTGCTCTCTTGAGGTCAATTCTAATTTTGCTGGCAATTTCAAATCCTCAAAATCTGTTGCCGAGTTACTATTGATAGTAGCTCTATCGGGACTAGATTCATGCTTATCGCGATCGCTCCTATGGGAAAATCTTAATTCCGAATGAACAATTTGCGATCGCTCTAATAGATTGCGAATGATCGCGCCTAATTCTTCCATCTCAAATGGTTTGGGCAAATAAATGTCACATCCAGACTGATAACCCCGAATCCGTTCGTTCATCTCGACACATTTGCTTAACAAGATAACTGGTAACAAACGATACTGAGGTAGTTGACGAATACTTTTGACTAGTTCATAGCCATTTTTTCCTGGCATTTTGATATCAGAAATTAGCAGATGAGGGTGGTATTTCTCTAACATTGATAGAGCTTGAGTGCCATTTTCCGCGCTAATAACTGAATATCCCGAAAATTCCAAATAATCGCTGACAGATAGACGAATTCCTGGGTCATCTTCCGCAATTAAAATCAATAGAGGCATTCACTTCTGCGTGTTTTTTTATCTGTATACTCTATAACTATTCTATATTAATATTTTCTTTATATTTTACTATTCGTCAAAATTATAACTAAAGAAAGATCACTTTTAAGATTGTATCTATGGCTTCAGAAATTTTTACTCAAAAGCTTCAAGTCAGAAAGCAACACTATTATTGAATGAATCAAAAATTTGACTATTGGATATTTTTACTTTCTTTAGATTTGACTATTCGTCAAAGTTAGAGCGGGGAAAAGCCTATTTTTGAGAATGTATCCATTGCTATAGAAATTTTTAGCCAAAAGCTTCAAGCCAGAAAGCAACACTACTATTGAATGACCTAAAAATTTGGCGATTAGATATTTATTATTTTTTTTAGATTTGACTATTCGTCAAAGTTAGAGCGGGGAAAAGCCCATTTTTGAGACTGTATCCATTGCTATAGAAATTTTCAGCCAAGAGCTTTAACTTAGAAAGCAATACCACTACTTAATAGCCCCAAAATTTGTCGCTCGAACTCTTAAATAAAACTAAAAAACCTAGTTTTTAATCTTGCATATTGTCTACCATAGAAAATATGTAATTTATACCTACTCTTGGTCTACCTGAGAAAAAAATCGACCAGAGACTAGAAAACTTTGAATCAACACACAGCATTGGTTTAGAGCGATAAAAGTTTTTTAGTTGAGTAAATCAGTATTAACAATCAAAATGTTGGAAAATTTATTACCATCACTTAACGACCATAATTTACCCTACCCAGATACGATCCATCCCATTGTGGTTCATTTTGTTATAGCAATGGTATTATTCGCGTTTTTTTGCGATGTTGTAGGTTATTTCAGTAAAAACTACAAACTGTACGAGGTTAGCTGGTGGAATATGTTTTTGGCTACGATTTCCATCTTTATTGCCATCTTATTTGGGCAAATAGAAGCAGGATTGGCACTCGCCTACGATGCTGCCGAACCCGTACTAGATCTACATACTATCATTGGCTGGTCGCTATCGGGAATTATTGCAGTCATTACCGCTTGGCGTTATGTGATTCGTTTGCAAGACCCCAAAAAGATACCTGTTGCCTATTTAGGTATAGGATTGCTGCTGACAGGTTTAGTCTTCTATCAAGTGTATCTTGGTGACAAATTAGTCTGGGTATATGGTTTGCACACAGTTCGAGTAGTCGAAGCAGTAAAAGAAGGAATTTTATAGTGGTTGGCTATTGGTTGTTTTTCCTTTGAACTAACTGGCAATCACTAATAACCAGTGACGATCCCCAAACTAATATTCTCCTATTCCCCTAGAAACTAATGAATCCAGAACTAATCAATCAACTACAAATAGGGGCTAATGGACTGCCCTACAAAATTCCCATGCACCCCAATTTAGTCCATCTTACTCTTGGCTTATTTATTATTGGGATTGCTTTCGATATCGTGGGAAACTTATTTCCCTTCGACAAAGTAGTATTCAAATATTTAGCCATCCCTGCTACCCGTGCTAATTTCTTTGATGTCGGTTGGTACAACATGCTGGCTGCGGCGATTGTTACCTTCTTTACCGTGGCATTTGGCTTTTATGAAATCATGTTGGTCGAATCGACTCCCGAACTCAAAAGTGTTTGGGGTTTGGGATCGATGGAAACGATGCTTTGGCATGGTGTCGGAGGCGTCTTTTTACTAGCAGGCATCGTCGGCATGACTATTTGGCGTGGCTTTCAACGCTATGTCTGGCGCAGCGATACCAGCAGACAAGTACAGTGGGGATATTTACTCGCTGGCTTATTCATCATGTTTGTCATGTATTTTCACGGCACATTGGGAGCGCAACTAGCAGCAGAATTCGGCGTTCACAATACCGCAGGAAATTTATTACGCCTGGGAGAAGACCCCAATACCCTACTTAGATGAGGAATTTTCGTGAGATTAAACAGAATTATAACCCTTAGTGCGATCGCTTTAGCCTTGGCAGCAATTAGTATTTGGATGGGACGGGTATCCTATTCCTGGTTTCCTCCTCAAGCCTCTGCCGAAGCGATACTAATCGATAACTTATTTAGCTTACTAACCGCCATCGGAACGTTTATTTTTCTTGGCGTTACAGTAGCAGTAATCTATACAATTATTTTCAATCGGGCAGGTAGATACGATACCAGTGATGGGCCACCGATTGAAGGCAATGTGACCCTAGAGATAGTCTGGACGGCGATCCCTTTACTGATTGTTATTGCGATCGCTACTTTTAGCTATCAAACCTATCAGGAAATGTCGCTTAGGGTACCCATGGCAATGGCACAGATGCCAATGTCAAATTCAACCTCAGCTACATCTGACGAATCAACAGATCGAACTGTCGCGCCGATGAATGAGATCGAAGTAGAAGCCAAACAATGGGCTTGGGTATTTCGTTATCCAGAACAGAACGTTACTAGCACCGAACTACACTTACCAGTAGATCGACGCGCTCATTTAGTCATGCGATCGCCCGATGTGATCCACGGCTTTTACATTCCTGCGTTTAGAGTTAAGCAAGATATTATTCCCCAACAAAGTGCCGACTTTGAATTTACCCCGATTCGTACTGGTAAATATCGTCTGCGGGATTCTGAATACAGTGGCACCTATTTTGCTGCTATGCAAGCAGATGTGGTAGTAGAATCGGCACAAGATTACCAAAAATGGCTGGCTGATGCTGCTTCTCGCGAACCCTCTGTTGCTCCCAATCAAGCTGCCACTGAATATGCCTTGAGAGAGGAAAAAGAGGATAAAGCAGCTTGGGCAACGGTTGTCCCCGCTCCCGCACCAGTAGTTAATTATCATTCCTAGAATTTTCCTTGGTTATTAGTCAATTATTCTTCCTTCTCGATCTGTTGCGATCGACTGATAACCAATGCTCAATCTCTAATTATTAATCACCCAAAAATGACTCAACTTGCACCTCCAAACCAGCCAACTGAAACCCATCATGCACACGAAGAGCTTAGTTGGCGACGCTATTTTAGCTTCAGTACCGACCATAAAGTAATTGGCATCCAATATATAGTCACGGCATTTTTCTTTTACCTAGTCGCTGGTATCCTTGCCATGATTATGCGGGGCGAATTAATTACCCCCGAACCAGATTTAGTCGATCGCACGGTATATAACGCTCTGTATACCATGCACGGCACGATTATGCTGTTTGGTTGGATGTTTCCCGTGTTGGTTGGATTTTCCAATTATCTAGCTCCGATAATGATTGGGGCGCGAGACATGGCTTTTCCCCGTCTCAACGCAGCAGCATTCTGGATGGTTCCCGTGTTCGGAATCTTATTTATTCTCAGCTTCCTCGTCCCTGGTGGCCCCGCTCAAGCGGGTTGGTGGTCATATCCCCCCGTCAGCATTCAAAATCCGAGTGGCTCTTGGCTTAACGGTGAATTTTTCTGGCTTTTGGCAGTAGCATTGTCTGGCATATCCTCAATTATGGGGGCAGTCAATTTTGTCACCACTATCGCCCGAATGCGTTGCCCTGGAATGAGCTGGTTTAAAATGCCAGCTTTTGTTTGGACGGTATTAGCAGCCCAAATTATTCAACTGTTTGGACTACCTGCTTTGACTGCTGGTGTAATGATGCTAATGTGCGACCTAAGTTTTGGTACTACCTTTTTCGATCCCGCCCAAGGTGGCAATCCCGTTCTCTTTCAGCATTTTTTCTGGTTTTATTCCCATCCTGCGGTTTATGTAATGATTCTGCCAGTCTTTGGCATTTTTTCGGAAGTTTTTCCCGTCTACGCCCGCAAACCCTTGTTTGGCTACAAAGTAGTAGCTGTTTCTTCCCTAATCATTACTGGATTGAGTGCAGTTGTCTGGGTACACCATATGTTTGCCAGTGACACTCCCGATTGGATGCGGGTTTTGTTTATGTTTTCGACGATGCTGATTTCTGTACCTACAGGAATCAAAGTATTTGCCTGGGTAGGAACGATTTGGGGTGGTAAACTCCGTCTCGATACGCCCATGCTATTTGCTTTAGGGGGTCTGATCAATTTTGTCTTTTCTGGGATTACGGGAATTATGCTCTCCTCCGTTCCCATCGATATTCACGTCAACAATACCTATTTTGTAGTCGGACACTTCCACTATGTTATTTATGGAGCGATCGTCTTCGGTATATATGCTGGCGTTTATCACTGGTTTCCTAAGATGACAGGAAAAATGTACTATGAAGGACTGGGTAAGCTTCACTTCTGGCTAACCTTTATCGGTACTACCCTCAATTTCCTGCCCATGCATCCTTTAGGCTTGATGGGAATGCCTAGACGAGTTGCTTCCTACGATCCCGAATTTGCTTTTTGGAACGTGATTGCTAGTGTTGGTGCGTTTTTATTGGGTGTGTCCACTGTACCTTTTCTACTCAATATGATTAGTTCTTGGATTGCTGGTAAACAAGCTCCAAATAATCCCTGGCGTGCAATTGGCTTGGAATGGCTGTTGACTTCTCCTCCTGATGTCGAAAACTTTGAAGAACTTCCTGTAGTGATCTCAGAACCCTATGGTTATGGTAAGTCAGAACCACTAACCGAAAATATGGGATGAGGAAAAAAAGGAACGAGGAACAAGCCACTAACCGTAAGGTGGGCAAATTTATCAATAGGCTAAGGTCGATCGGGTAAAAATTCCTCTATTTGCCCACCCTACCCACTAACTAACCACTAATCACTAAATATTATGACCAGTATAGATCGCGCTCTAGAACCAGAGCAATTAAACCATTCTAGCCATGCAATAGCACACGAACACGAACATGATGAAGCTGGCAATAGTATGTTTGGCTTCCTGACCTTCTTGCTCTCTGAAAGCGTTATTTTTCTCTGTTTTTTTGCAGGCTACATCGTTTATAAAACCACAACCTCTAACTGGCTTCCTCCTGGTGTAGAAGGGCTAGAAGTCAAAGATCCTGCTATCAATACCATTGTTTTGGTTTCCAGTAGTTTTGTCATCTATATTGCCGAACGCTATCTTCACGTCAAAAATCTCTGGGGATTTCGCTTTTTTTGGTTGCTAACTATGGCAATGGGTAGCTACTTCCTTTACGGACAAGCAGTTGAATGGAATAGCCTGAAATTTGGCTTTTCTTCAGGTGTATTTGGCGGAACATTTTACCTACTCACTGGTTTTCACGGCTTGCACGTCTTTACTGGCGTGCTGCTTCAGGGAATTATGCTGATTCGTTCCTTTTTTCCTAATAACTATGAAGACGGGCAATTTGGCGTAGAAGCGACTTCTCTATTTTGGCACTTTGTCGATGTGATTTGGATTATTTTGTTTATTTTGATCTACATCTGGCAATAATACCGCTAGTTGCGATCGCGATTAAATAATCGCGATCGCATTAAACTCAATACATTAAAGGACAGAAAGCAGAAATCAAACCTTTTTGGCAACGCGCAACACCTGTGGAGCGAGGGCGAGATTTCCGAGAATGGGTTTCTCAACTTTCCCATACCAGCCCAAGTCTTCCAGATTAAGCTTTTAATCGTAACAGCATTTACGACTAATGACAAAATATTTGCTGGATACAAATGTTAATAGTTCAATAGATTTAACTTAACAACGCCGAACAAATAACTCTCTTCGCGCCTTTGCCCCCGTATGCGATGGGGACTTGTCCTCGTCGCTTTGAGGATAAACGTCTTTGCGTGAGACAAATTTAATGCATTGGGTCGATCGATAACTATTACAGTGAATCTCCAAGAAATACCCAATTCTACAAATCAACAATAATCGATTAAAAGCATTTACGATCGCTCTTTTAAATAAATATATGTGCATTGAGCTAAAAGAGGTAACTAAAAATAATTGGATTGACTGTATCGATCTATCTTTGTATCCCGAACAAGAGGGGAACTTAGCTGCCAATGTAGCCACAATTGCCGAATCGAAGTTTGAACCACATTATCAACTAAGAGCAATTTATAAAAAAGAAAAAGTAATTGGTTTTTTAGCTTTTTGTGTAGAAGACGATCCCCCAAACCCAGAACTTTATTGGCTATTTAGATTCATGATTGATAAAAATTTTCAAGGTCAAGGCTATGGCACAAAAGCTTTAAAACTTGTTATTGAAGAAATCAAAAATTTGGGTGCAAAACGAATTCAGACCATGCACAAACCTAAAAACAAAATAGCAGGAAAACTTTATCAAAAAATTGGATTTTCTTATATTGGCAATCTCGATGACGGAGATTTACTGATGGAGATGTCGATCGAGAATTAACCATTAGCAATCAACCGTAAGGTGGGCAAAATTATCTTTCGGCTAAGTTGTAAAGGTAAAAATTCCTAAATTTGCCCACCCTACTAACAACTAACAACTAACCATTAACAAATCATGATTATCGACGACCAATTTTACGATGTAATTATTGTTGGCACTGGTGCGGGTGGTGGTACGCTAACTCGTAAACTAGCTCAAGCTGGCAAGAAAATTCTGGTATTAGAACGAGGAGAATTTACCGAAAAAGAAAGTTCGGAATTAGTAGAAGTAGAAGTATTCAAAAAAGAAGATTATCATTCCCCAGAACAGTGGTACGATCGCGATGAAGAACCGTTTCATCCCCAGGCTAGCTATTGTGTGGGCGGTAATACCAAAATCTATAGTGGGGCGTTATTACGACTGCGGGAAAGGGATTTCGAGCAAGTACAGCACCAAGAAGGAATTTCCCCTGAGTGGGGTTTAAAATATCAAGATTTTGAACCCTATTACACTGAAGCAGAACAACTCTATCGCGCCCATGGTAAAGCAGGGGACGATCCCACCGAACCCCCCAGAAGTAAAGATTATCCCCTCGCACCAGTAGAACGTATTCCTCAAATTGAGGAACTAGGCGATCGCTTATCTAAATACGGACTGCATCCTGCATATCTTCCCATTGGGATCGGCGATGAAGGGCGTACGGACTCTGAAGATACGGGGGTAAGTCCTGCAATTCGGGCTGGAGGCGATATTACTCTTAAAACTTCGGCAAAAGTTGTCTCTTTACATACCAATCCTACGGGAACGTCAGTAAAAGCAGTCCAAGCAGAGATAAAAGGACAATCTTTTCTATTTATGGGAGATCTTATCGTTCTTTCCTGCGGGGCGATAAATTCTGCTGCTTTATTGTTGCGATCGGCTAACGCCAAACATCCCAACGGATTGGCTAATAGTTCCGATTTAGTAGGGCGTAACCTGATGAAACACCTAATGACAGTGATTCTACAGCAGTCTCCCCAATCTAATTCGGGTTTATTTCAACGTACTATGTACATCAATGACTTTTACTGGGGTGACGAAGATTTTCCCTATCCCATGGGACACATCCAAGATTCAGGAGGCATTCTCCAAGACGTGATCTTTTCTGAATCACCACCATTACTATCCGTAGCTGCCAAACTGATGCCTGGATTTGGTTTAAAACAACTGGCAAAACGTTCTCTCGGCTGGTGGTTGCAAACTGAAGATTTACCCGATCCCAAAAACCGCGTTTATCTCAAAGGAGAAAAACTACATCTAGACTATACGCCGAATAACTTAGAAGCACACGATCGCCTGTTGTATCGTTGGCAAGAAGTTTTAAAAGCCACAGATAAACAATCTCGCGGTATCCATCCCCACGGTAGCACCCCAATTCAGGTAGTCGCCCATCAATGTGGAACTTGTCGTTTTGGAGAAGATCCTCAATCTTCTGTCTTGGATCTCAACTGTCGCACCCACGATCTCGATAATCTTTATGTGGTAGACAGTAGTTTCTTTCCTTCTAGTGCAGCAGTAAGCCCTGCTTTAACCGTAATTGCTAATGCTCTAAGAGTTGCAGATAAATTAGTTGAAAGACTAGCTTAGGTCACTAGAGCGATCGTTTATAGCAGTTTTGATAATAAAAATGGCGCGACGAAAATCCCTTACCCTTGTGGTCGGGGAAAAGTCGCGCCATTATCTTCTTGAAACAGCATAGTCATCAGTTTGTACTTTGAATTTTAGTTGATATATTCGTTACTCATATTTGATAATTTATTTATCGGCGATCGCATCTTCCACAAATTCAAAAAAATCTTAGTGTTTTGTATTAGTTTTATTAGTTATATGTCATTTAGGTTTTCGACACAATCAAAGCCATAGTTTACATACAACAAAATAAGAAATTCCAACAATATGGCATCTGTAAATTTTACTCCTGTAGATTCGCAGTTAGACAGTAACTCTATTCCAGACATCTATCTGATTTAAAATTGCTACTTGCTACTTACTACTTTCGAGCAAATAAATAGAAACGATCCGTAATTTCTCTAAATATTATTTTTCCGATGCTATGTTATCGTTATGCGTTCAGACAATAATCTGTGAATTCACGGCAGAATTATCTCTGATTATCGTATGAGAAGTTATGGAAAAAGCCTCATGGAAGTTATTCAGACCACAATTCCCGATGTTTTAATTATCGAACCCAAAGTATTTGGGGACGATCGCGGTTTTTTTATGGAAAGCTTCAACGAACAGAACTTTAGAGCCAAAACAGGCGTGAAAACTCACTTTGTTCAGGACAACCACTCGCGTTCGGCTAAAAACGTTCTGCGGGGTTTACACTATCAAATCAAGCAACCTCAAGGGAAATTAGTCAGAGTAGTGTCAGGCGAAGTATATGATGTAGCAGTAGATATTCGCAAGAGTTCTGCTACTTTTGGACAGTGGACTGGATGTCTTTTAAGCGAAACCAACAAAAGACAGCTTTGGGTACCTCCTGGCTTCGCTCATGGCTTTGTAGTACTGTCTGAAAGGGCAGATTTTTTGTATAAAACCACAGACTATTACGCGCCAGAATACGAGCGTTCGATTTTATGGAACGACCCTGGACTAAATATAGACTGGAAAATAATCGATGAGCCAGTCTTGTCAGCAAAAGATAAAGCAGGAGTACCTTTAGAACAAGCTGAGGTGTTCGCATGAGCAAAATATTACTTACAGGAGTTACTGGACAAGTCGGTCAAGAATTAAAACAGACTCTTGCACCTCTAGGAGAAGTTATCGGGGTTAGTAGACAAGAACTCGATCTTAGTCAACCAGAACAAATTCAACAGCAAATTGCCCAGATTAAGCCCAATATAATTGTTAATGGGGGGGCATACACGGCGGTAGACAAGGCAGAACAAGAAACCGAATTAGCCATGGCAATTAATGCTCGTGCGCCCAAAGCGATCGCCATAGCAGCCCAAGAGATAGATGCAACCGTGGTACATATTTCTACAGATTATGTGTTTAACGGTCAAAACCATACTCCCTATTTAGAAACCGATCCAACCGCTCCATTAGGAGTATATGGCAAATCAAAGTTACTAGGAGAAATCGGAGTCCGAGAAAACTGCGATCGCCATATTATTCTGCGTACTGCTTGGGTATATGGTTCTAGAGGACATGGTAACTTTGTCAAAACTATGCTTAGATTGGGGGAAACCAAAACAGAATTAAAAATCGTCAGCGATCAAATCGGTAGTCCTACTTGGTCTTACGATATTGCTTGGGCAATTGCTAAATTATTGAATAGATCGAGAGAAGATTCCAGCATGAAAGGAACTTATAACTTTAGTAGTAGTGGTGTTGCTAGTTGGTACGATTTAGCAGTAGCCACCTTCTCTGAAGCCAAACAATTAGGCTTTCCGCTCAAGATCGAGCGAGTTTTACCCATTACTACAGCAGACTATCCAACCCCAGCCAAACGCCCTGCATATTCAGTTTTATCCAAAGTCAAATTTATCGAAGCATTGGGAGTTTATCCCCCTCACTGGCGCGAATCTTTAAAAAAAATGCTTGCTGAATGGCAAACTCTAAAAAAGCTAATAACTAAATAACTAATAAAAAATTTAAAATCGATCGCAACCAATCAAAAAACATGAAAGCAATAATTCTCTCGGGTGGTAAAGGTACAAGATTACGTCCTCTAACCTATACAGGAGCAAAACAACTAGTCCCCGTAGCCAATAAACCTATCCTCTGGTACGGTATTGAATCGATTGTCGCAGCAGGTATTACCGAAATTGGCATTATCATTAGTCCCGAAACAGGAGAAGAAGTAAAATCCAAAACAGGTAATGGCGATCGCTTTGGGGCAAAAATCACTTATATTAAACAGGAGCAACCATTAGGACTGGCTCATGCAGTTAAGGTAGCACAACCCTTTTTGGGTGATTCTCCCTTTGTCATGTATTTGGGAGATAACTTGGTCGAAAGCCAGTTAGATTTATTTTTAGATAAATTCAATTCTCAACACCTAGACGCTCTAACCTTACTTTGTGAAGTAGAAAACCCCAGTGCATTCGGGGTGGCAAAAGTAGACGAGACTGGTAAAGTACTAGAACTGATTGAAAAACCCAAAAATCCCCCTTCCAATCTGGCATTAGTGGGAGTATACCTATTTTCAACCGCAATTCATCAGGCGATCGCCAATATCCAACCCTCTGCTAGGGGCGAATTGGAAATTACCGATGCCATTCAATATCTGATCGACCAACAAAAAAGCGTTGCCTCCTTTAAACTAGCAGGATGGTGGTTAGATACGGGAAAAAAAGACGACCTTCTCGCTGCCAACCAGATTATCTTAGATACTTGCTTGGAATCTACTCTAGAAGGAACAATAGACGAGTCAAGTAAACTGAGTGGTCGAGTTCATGTCGGGGAAGGGTCTAAAATAATCAATTCGATGATTCGTGGCCCTGTAACTATCGGTAAAAACTGTCAGATCCAAAATTGCTTTATCGGCCCTTATAGTAGCATCGCCGACGACTCAACTCTGATTGATATAGACATCGAGCATAGCGTAATTTTAAAAGGAGCAAGTCTAGCAGGAATTAGCGATCGCATTGTCGATAGCCTGGTGGGAGAAAGAGCGCAGCTAAAAGTTGCTCCCCAACGTCCCAAAGCCTTACGCTTTATGATTGGTGATGATTCTAAGATTGAATTAACTTAATTTCGTTATCCATTTAATTTGTTTTTTATACAGCTATTAGCTATTAGCTCTTAGCTTTTTTTAGACAATTCTGATTTAGTTAATTATTTCAATTTTTATGGCACAAGAAAATAGAAAGGCTCGTAAGATCTTGATTACAGGCGGGGCGGGGTTTATTGGTTCTAACTTCGTGCATCACTGGTGCAATAGCTACCCAGGCGATCGCGTGGTAGTGTTAGACGCTCTTACCTATGCGGGAAATAAAAACAATTTAGCCAGTTTAATCGGGAATGCTAATCTCAAGTTTGTCCACGGTGATATCTGCGATCGCACTTTAGTAGATAACCTTTTAGAGTCAGAAGATATAGATACCGTAGCGCATTTTGCTGCGGAGTCTCATGTAGACCGCTCGATCCTGGGGCCAGGGGCATTTGTCCAAACTAATGTAGTCGGTACATTTACTCTGTTAGAAGCCTTTCGCCAACGTTGGAACCAGAGAGAACAACCCCAAGGCGATCGCTTTTTGCACGTTTCCACAGATGAAGTTTATGGCAGCTTAGAACCAGACGACCCAGCTTTTAGCGAAACCACACCCTATTCTCCCAATAGTCCTTATTCAGCCTCCAAAGCAGGAAGCGATCACCTAGCACGGGCATATTTCCATACCTACAAAATGCCCACCATAATTACCAACTGTTCTAACAACTACGGGCCTTATCATTTTCCCGAAAAGTTAATTCCCCTGATGTGCATTAACATCCTCTTGGGTAAACCCCTTCCCGTATATGGTGATGGGCAAAACATCAGAGATTGGCTTTATGTCGAAGACCACTGTCGCGCTTTAGATGTAGTGATTCACCAAGGTCAACCAGGAGAAACCTATAACGTAGGTGGTAATAACGAAGTCAAAAATATCGACCTAGTAGAACAACTGTGCGAACTAATGGACGAACTCGCACCAGATCTACCAGTAAGTCCCGCAAAAAAACTCATTACCTTTGTCAAAGACCGTGCGGGACACGATCGCCGTTATGCCATTGATGCTAGCAAAATCAAACGCGAACTCGGCTGGACTCCCCAAGAAACCGTAGCAGGAGGCTTGCGCCGTACCGTGGAATGGTATCTGAATAATCGCGACTGGTGGCAACCACTACTAAGTGAAGAATACAAAAATTATTATGCCAAAGTTTACAGTTAAAACTGCTTCTTAGATCGGGTTCGATCGAACAATTAAACGTTGTGGCTTGAAGATTTAGGGGCTTAGGGATAACTAAAATCTTCCTTCCTCGCTCCTCGTTCCTCGTTCCTCGTTCCTTCTCCTTCCTCTATCCTCGAAAATAAGCTACCGTCATAACCAAACCCAAACAGCCAATAAAAGTTATTGCCAACAGTACCAACATAAAGATCTCTCCCGAAGATAAGGGACGATCTGTAGGGTCGAGATAGGCAGTTCTAGAGTGTGAATCTCGATTAGAATTAGAATTAGACCAATTTGGTTCTTGAATTACATTGAGACGAGAATAACCAATTTTGAGGTCGTAGAGCGATCGCTTCTCAGGACTGCTCAAGACTGCGTAGGCTTCGTTTAACCTTTGAAATTTAGCTACTGCTACGTTAGGAGGGAGTTTGGTCGTATCTGGATGATACTTTTTACTTAATTGTCGATAGGTACGTCGAATAGCGATCGTAGATGCTGAAGGATGTAAACCCATCAATCCATAGTAACTATTAGCCAGCCTAGTTTCGGCGGAAAGAGTCTGGGATTTTTGTCGATTGCGAAAATCGCTTTTGGGGTTCACCATACTAAAACATTCACTGATTTTTACCTTATTTATTATTGTTTAGCTAATTTTGACCTTCAAATCAAGGTCAAGATAATTACCGCTCGCCGAGCGTCGTATAAATATTTCAGAAAACTTCTACTCTTAACCCCCGACCGCCAACCATTAATTTACTTAAAAAATATTAAACTTATTTAACAAATCAATAATATAACCCCGTCTAGTTGTTACAGAATTTAAAGTTATCCCCTCTTTTGCCAAGTGAGAATAAGTGCATGGGGTAAACTAGCCCTTGATTCTATCTAGAATACGAAAACAAGAACATTCGCAGTTGGAGCTTAGATTCTAATGTCCCATAGCGTCAAAATTTATGATACTTGCATTGGGTGTACTCAGTGTGTCAGAGCCTGTCCTACTGACGTATTGGAGATGGTTCCTTGGGATGGCTGTAAAGCTGGTCAAATTGCCTCATCTCCCCGTACAGAAGACTGTGTAGGTTGCAAACGTTGTGAAACGGCTTGTCCTACCGACTTTTTGAGCATCCGCGTCTATCTAGGTGCGGAAACTACTCGCAGTATGGGTCTAGCATACTAAAACAAAACCTAATAATAGATAGCGGTCTTGACCAATATTTATTTAACAAAATAGTAATGGTGTCGTCTAACTTCTAGGATTGTGCTAGGTTTTAGTGTAATTTGAGAAGTTGACGGCACTATTTTTTGCAGAAATTATTTTTAGATAAAGAATTGAAGCCAGAATCAATATTTTGTCTAGCATTATAGATATAGCTGCAAAAGCAGGAGGTAATCATGGCGATCGCAACTGTCAACCCCGCTACAGGAGAAACTCTCAAGACTTTTACTCCTCTAACCGACCAGGAAATAGAAACTAAACTCGCCTTGGCCGAATCGACTTATCAGGAATATCGCAAAACTACTTTTGCCCAGCGCAGTCAGTGGCTCGAGCGAGCAGCAGATATTTTAGAACGAGATGCTGTTAAATTCGCCCAAATCATGACCACAGAAATGGGTAAACCCCTACAAAGCGCGATCGCCGAAGCCGAAAAATGCGCCCTAGTCTGTCGTTTCTATGCTGAAAAAGCCCCTGAATTTCTCGCAGATGTTTCTATTGCTAGCGATGCAGGTCATAGCTACGTGGCATATCAACCCTTGGGAGTAATACTGGCGGTAATGCCTTGGAATTTTCCGTTTTGGCAGGTGTTTCGGTTTGCTGCACCTGCATTAATGGCTGGTAACGTGGGCATCCTCAAACACGCTTCTAATGTCCCTCAGTGTGCCTTAGCGATCGAAGAAATTATTACCCAAGCTGGCTTCCCGACTGGAGTATTTCAAACCCTCTTAATCGGTGCGGGCCAAGTTAAATCAATCGTCGAAGATAAGCGCGTTAAAGCAGCTACCCTGACGGGAAGCGAACCAGCAGGTGCTGCTTTGGCTGCTGCTGCGGGACAAGAAATTAAAAAAGTAGTTTTAGAATTGGGTGGTAGCGATCCTTTTGTCGTCCTCGAAAGTGCCGATCTGGCAGAAGCAGTAGCTACGGGAGTCAAAGCGAGAATGCTCAACAACGGTCAGTCTTGTATTGCTGCCAAACGCTTTATCGTTCAAGAAAGTATTGCCGATGAGTTTCAGTCTCAACTAATTGCTAGATTCCAAGAACTTAGGATCGGCGATCCAATGGATAAAAGTACCAACATCGGGCCATTAGCAACGGCAACCATTCGCTCGGAATTAGACCAGCAAGTGAAAAACGCCGTCGAGCAAGGAGCAAAAATTTTAATCGGTGGAGAGCCAATTAGCGATCGCCCTGGTAATTTTTATCCTCCAACTATTTTGAGCGATATTCCCCCAGAGGCTGCGGTAGCGCAAGAAGAGTTTTTCGGCCCTGTGGCATTGTTGTTTAGAGTTAAAGACCTCGATGAAGCGATCGCCCTGGCAAATAATATTCCCTTCGGTCTTGGGGCCAGTGCCTGGACAAATGATAGCGAGCAAAGAGAACGTCTCATTGCTGAATTAGAAGCAGGAGCAGTTTTTATTAATGGTATGGTTAAATCCGATCCTCGTTTGCCTTTTGGGGGCATCAAGCGATCGGGCTACGGTAGAGAGTTAAGCAGACAAGGTATTCACGAGTTTGTCAATATTAAGACTGTTTGGGTTAAATAGAGTGGTACTTAGTATTAAACTTTGTCAAGTCTGTCAATTTTCCGATCGCGTCGAACAGTTTTAAATTAATTTTTGTAAAGTATGATTGCGATGGTTTTAGTTTTCTGGCTTGATAAGGATAGCTAATAATTTTTTAATCTGATGTTTTTTTTCCTGCTCCTAGTACCTCAATGGAGCAGGAAGCAAGCAATTTTGATTGAGAATCTCTAAATAAGGTATAACTAGAACTTAGCGTTACTAGATAATTTATTACTACCTTTTGGCGAATTATTTACTTTTTTAAAGAGAGACTATCAATACTTATTATCTTCATTAGTACCCTTTCCTTAACATCAATCGTAGGAGTCAACTAAAGCCATGAAAATGCTCAAAAAAATATTTAATTCTGATAGTAAATACTACTTAGAATTGGATGAAATTGAAGATTCTAAACCAGTACAAGCAGTAACCAAAACTGCCGAAAAAGTGGCTGATGTTGTCCAAGAGAAAGCAACAGAGGTAGTAGAATCCAAACCAGTGCAGACAGCAATTGAAACTGCCAAAGACATAGCTCCAGAACAGCTACAATCTAGTACAACTGAAGCTAAACCGAAAGCAGAAGCCAAAACTAGTTCTGAAAAAAAAGCTGACAAAAAAACAGAGCCTCAAACTGCGCCTTCTCCTCAAAATGCGGGAGCCTCATCTTTCGAGCCACCATTCTGGGTTGCTGCTATGTATAACAACAGTACGTCTACAGTAAATAGCGATGGTACTCAAAAGGAGCAAACCTTTGCCACAGATAATCTCATGCCTACCATTACTAAGTATCGTCGCCGCCCAGGCCCCAGTTTAAATAAATTTAAAGAAATGGCTAGTAAAGCCAAAACTCCTAAAGGATAAATCTAATTAGATTTATCCGTTCAAAAGGCTGTTTCCCAATTCTATAAGCATAGACGGAGGAGTTATCTTAACAGACAAAGGTAGCCTTCCGTCTCTAATTTTTTAATTCGTCGAGCAAGATAATTCTAGATTTGTTCAATAACTTTGTCCCGCTTTCAGATAAGATGAAAGTTGCCGCTTTTTAATTTAAGAAGAGCGTTAATTAGGAAACAAGCCCGTCAAGTTTTCTTAAACAGAGGTTTATTTGGCTAGAACGGGTTATTTAATGGGAAAAATCAATGAATCAAGAAATTTTTGAAAAAGTAAAAGCAATTGTAGTCGATCAACTAGAAGTAGAGGCAGAGCAGGTTACGCCAGAAGCAAGTTTTGCTAACGATCTGGGTGCTGATTCCTTAGATACAGTGGAATTAGTTATGGCTCTAGAAGAAGAGTTCGATATTGAAATTCCTGATGAAGCTGCCGAACAAATAGATACAGTAGGTAAAGCAGTAGAACATATTAGCTCTGAAACTGGAGCAGCAGCATAACTTATTTTTATAATAATTTAGAGGTTTATTAGGGTTGAGGATGGCTGCAATGGTAACAAGGCTGAACTATTAAATTGCAATTACAGTTTAAATATGTCTCCAAACCAGAATAAATCATTTTCTGGCACGAGACAGTTATCATCTCAGGGAAAAACACCCAACAGCAGCCTCAAACAAATACTGCCATGTATAAATGTTTAGAGAGCGAAGATGACAAATAAGCAAAATAAACGAGTCGTAATCACGGGCTTGGGTGCAATTACCCCGATTGGTAATAATGTAGCAGAATACTGGAACGGTTTATTGCAGGGACGCAATGGAGTCGGTTTGGTGACTCTATTTGATGCTTCAAAACACGCTTGTCAAATTGCTGCGGAAGTCAAAGACTTCGATCCTGGTCAATATTTAGAGAAAAAAGAAGCCAAGCGGATGGATCGTTTTGCTCAGTTTGGCGTGTGTGCCAGCAAGCAGGCGATCGCCGATGCTCAATTTGCGATCGACGGTCTCAATGCCGACCGAGTAGGAGTATTAATCGGTACGGGGGTAGGTGGTCTAAAAGTCATGGAAGACCAAAACGAAAACCTACTGACCAAAGGCCCCAGAAAAGTCAGCCCCTTTACCATACCGATGATGATTGCCAACATGGCCGCTGGATTAACGGCAATCCATACAGGGGCAAAAGGGCCAAATTCTTGTACCGTAACGGCTTGTGCAGCGGGGTCTCACGCTATTGGCGATGCCTTTCGTTTAATTCAGAGAGGCTACGCAGATGCGATGATTTGTGGTGGTGCAGAAGCAGCCGTAACTCCCCTTTCTTTTGCTGGCTTTTGTTCGGCAAAAGCTCTTTCGACTCGTAATGATGACCCCAGTCACGCCAGTAGACCCTTCGATCGCGATCGCGACGGGTTTGTCATGGGCGAAGGTTCTGGCATTCTGTTTTTAGAAGAATTGGAACACGCCCTGGCTCGCAAAGCAAAAATTTATGCCGAAATCGTGGGCTACGGCATGACTTGTGATGCCTATCATATGACTTCTCCCGTCCCAGGAGGTCAGGGAGCAGCAAAAGCAATTGAATTAGCTCTAGCTGATGCTGATTTAAATCCAGAGCAGGTAGATTATATTAACGCTCATGGTACAAGTACTCAAGCTAATGACTCCAACGAAACTAAAGCAATTAAGAAGGCTTTGGGCCCAAGAGTCGAGCAGATCGTGATTAGTTCCACTAAATCTATGACTGGTCACTTACTAGGAGGTTCTGGCGGGATCGAAGCAGTAGCAGTAGCAATGGCGATCGCTAACGATAAAGTCCCACCGACAATCAATTTAGAAAATCCCGATCCAGAATGTGACCTAGACTACATTGCTAATCAGAGTCGCGAGCAACAGGTTAATGTGGCTTTATCTAACTCTTTTGGATTTGGCGGTCATAATGTTACTCTAGCCTTTAAAAAATATAGTTAACCTTACTCTGGAGCGTTATTGGTAAGGCATCGTAGTTTTAATCCCAGATTGATTTGGTAAAAAACCTCATCAAATCATGATGAGGAGAAATTATGACTCCAAATAAAAATTCTAGAACTTGCTAGCCGATCGTCTGGGATGAGAAGATAAGAACGAGGACAAGATCCAACTTTTTAGCATCTAGTCTAGAAAAACTTGTGTCTCCTTCTAGATGCACTTAGGCTCGTTCAAATTTTGATTTATCGTAGTTTATTTATATAACAAATATGGTAGTTGCCACCCAATCAAGCAAATCAGTTGAAGAACTCTGTATAAATTCAATTCGTTTTTTAGCAATAGAAGCCATAGAAAAAGCTAAATCTGGACATCCAGGGCTACCTATGGGGGCTGCTCCAATGGCATTTGTGCTGTGGGATCGGTTCATGCGTTACAATCCCAAAAATCCCGCTTGGTTCAACCGCGATCGCTTTGTTCTTTCTGCGGGTCATGGTTCGATGTTGCAGTATGCTCTACTGTATTTAGCAGGTTACGATAGCGTCAGTATTGAAGATATCAAACAGTTTCGTCAGTGGAGTTCGGTTACTCCAGGACACCCCGAAAACTTTGTCACCGCTGGGGTCGAAGTAACTACTGGCCCATTGGGACAGGGAATTGCTAACGGTGTTGGTTTAGCTGTTGCAGAAGCTCACTTGGCAGCTAAATTTAACAAACCCGATGCCAAATTAGTCGATCACTACACCTACGTCATTCTTGGCGATGGCTGTAACATGGAAGGGGTTTCTGGTGAAGCCTGTTCTTTTGCAGGACACCAAGGACTAGGTAAGCTCATTGCTTTTTATGACGACAACCACATTTCGATCGATGGTTCGACTGATGTGGCATTTACCGAAGACGTTTCCAAGCGTTTTGAATCCTATGGCTGGCACGTACTTCATGTCGAAGATGGTAACACAGATTTAGAGGCGATCGCCAAAGCGATCGAAGAAGCTAAGTCGGTTACTGACAAACCCAGCATGATCAAGGTAACTACTACTATTGGTTATGGTGCGCCCAATAAACAAGATACCGCAGGTATTCATGGTTCGGCTTTGGGTGCAGACGAAATCAAACTAACCCGCGAGAACTTGGGTTGGGATTACGAGCCGTTTGAAGTTCCCGATGAAGCCCTCAGCTATATGCGTAAAGCAGTCGAGCGCGGTGCAAAATACGAAGAAGAATGGAATCAAGTTTTAGCTGACTACAAATCTAAATACCCAGAAGCAGCAGCAGAATTCGAGCGTTATCTTAGCGGTAAACTACCCGATGGTTGGGAAAAAGTATTACCTACCTATACCCCTGAAGATAAAGGAATAGCTACTCGTAAATATTCTCAAGCCTGCCTCAACAAATTAGCTCCCGTACTTCCTGAGTTAATTGGTGGTTCCGCCGATCTAACTCACTCCAACCTGACTGAGCTTAAAGAATCTGGTGAATTTCAAAAAGGCGCGCACGAAAACCGCAACATCCACTTTGGTGTCCGCGAACACGGTATGGGCGCGATTTGTAACGGCATCGCTTTACATGGTTCTGGGTTAATTCCCTACGGTGCAACTTTCCTGATCTTCACCGATTATATGCGGGCTGCAATTCGTCTCTCCGCTCTTTCTGAAGTAGGGGCGATTTGGGTAATGACTCATGACTCGATCGGACAAGGGGAAGATGGCCCAACTCACCAACCTATTGAAACTCTAGCTTCCCTAAGAGCTATTCCTAACTTAACCGTAATTCGTCCCGCCGATGGTAACGAAGTTTCTGGGGCATATAAAGTTGCTGTTGAAAACGCCAAAGCAAGTAAGCCTACTTTATTGGCGTTCACTCGCCAAAACGTACCCAACTTAGAAGGAACTTCTATGGAAGACGTTAGTAAGGGTGCTTATGTATATTCCTGTGGCTTTGCTCCCGAAGAACTCGATCTCATCTTAATCGGTACTGGTAGCGAACTACAGCTTTGTGCTGGTGCAGCTAAGAAATTAATCGCTGAAGGTAAAAAAGTGCGCGTAGTTTCTATGCCTTCTTGGGAACTATTTGAAGCTCAAGATGCAGCTTACCAAGATTCCGTACTGCCTAAAGTAGCTGGAAAACGTCTATCCGTTGAAGCTGGTACTAGCTTTGGCTGGCAGAAATACACTGGTTTTGAAGGTGGCTCTGTCAGCATCGATCGCTATGGTGCTTCTGCTCCTGGTGCGGTATGTTTAGAACAATTTGGCTTTAGCGTTGACAATGTAGTTGCCAAAGCAAAAGAGTTAATTGGTTAATCTTGGATTGTAGTTTTTAGCTGTCAGAGAAATCTCGACAATAATAATATTTAGCCCTGTTCTGATACGGGGCTTTTTTGATGTTGAAATGAGGGGAAATAATACAAAATCCGATTACGAAAACATTAAAAAAAATAGATAGATCGTATTTGGATGACAAATCTAATGGCTTCAATTTAGAATCTTCAATGATTCGTTCTAGTATCGCTCTTTCTCGGTTGTGTCTAGTAAAGCGCGATCGCCACTATTTATCTGACCCTTCAAGGCACGGCAGTAGTAGCAGATGGCAAACGCCGTTTTGTTGACCCTCACTCTTCAGCGCGGTAGTAGCGATCTCAAGATTGGTTGGAATTGGGTTAAATCTGCTTTAGCTAAAGGTTGGCGATTATTTACTAATCTGACTTTGAATAGTAATTGCGACCCTCAACCAGCTATAGCTTCTTATAGACAAAATCAGAAACGATTTTACTCTCGTGAGTTTCAAGTTTGTTCATTAAGCTATGGCTAATTGAGTTTTGTCAGTCAACCAGGTGCGATCGCTGCTGCCGAAGATCCGCAAGCACCTAAATTCAATTCAGGTGAATGACTAGGACAGACTAACAGCCATCGCCTCATCGAGATGTTTAACCAAGGTTTTTTGAGGTAATGGGCCTTGTAGGTGTTGCCAGGGTAAAATTCTCACTCCTGCCTTCCAACGGTCGTAAACATAGTAATCTAGATTAGGTATTTCTCCTCTCAGTTGTTTGAAGGCGCGTTTGTAGCTACCTACAGAGTCACCAAATTCTCTAGTTAAAAGTAGTAGCTTTCCTAAACGGCGATCGCCACGGGAAATTAAAGCCTGAATTACCGACCAGTTATAGCTTTCAGGACGAAAATCAATACCCTGTTTTCTGAGATTTTTTTCGAGATATTTCAATTTTTGCTTGGCTTCGGGGTCTACACCATACCATTGAAAGGGAGTATGAGATTTAGGTACAAAAGTACTGCATCCTAGAGTCAAACGCAGTCCTGGTGAAGCTTTTTTAATTGCCGTCATCATGGCTACAGTTTGTTCGACATCGGTCATCGTTTCTCCTGGGATGCCTACCATACCATAAAGTTTTAAGGCTTTTAGTCCTCCTGCTTTGGCGTTAATTGCTGCTTGAATGATTTCCTCATTGGTAAGTTTTTTATTGACAATTTGTCTGACTTTTTCTGAACCACTTTCTACAGCAATAGTAATCGAACGGGTATCGCGTTTAGCCAGGGTAGAAGCTAATTTCTCAGTCACAGTGTTAGTACGTACCGAAGCAATGCTAAGACGAACATTTTCATACTGCGGTTGGGCAAGATAATCGAGGATAGCTTCAAATTCTGGATGTTGGGTAACAGAAGCACCGAGTAAACCCAAACGGTTTGTCACCTTTAAACCCCTTTCAATTGCAGGTATGAGAGAACCTTCTAGGGGTGCGGTACGAAAGGGCAAAGTCAGATAGCTAGCCAAACAAAAACGACACATCTCAGGACAGCTACGAACCACTTCCACCATGTAAATATTTTCCCAGGCTGCTTTGGCGGTAACTACGGTAGAAGCAGAAAGAGTATTTCCACGATAGGTTTGTTTTTGAACTTGGGGAGGAATGTCAGTCTCTATTGGGGCGATCGCTTTTATTTCTGCTTCGGGGCTATGATAAGTTATCTCGTAGAGACTGGGAACGTATACTCCTGGTACTCGTGCCAAATGCTTGAGTTTAGTTTGGCGATCGCTTTTTCTTACCTGTTGATAGGCATCAATAAAGTTATCGAGGAGATTTTCCCCGTCACCTAACAAAATTAGATCGAAAAAATCTGCCAGGGGTTCGGGGTTAGCAGTTAAGACAGTACCACCACCAAAAATTAACGGATCGTGTTCTTGGCGATCGACACTATGAAGAGGAATATCTAAAGATTCGAGTAAATTAAAGATATTGATATAGTCTAGTTCCCAGGATACAGAAAATCCTAGCAGTTCGGGATTGCGGGGTAAAGGTTCGCTAAGATCGGTAAACAGACGACGGACATCAACATCAGGACGCATTGCCAAAGTCGCCCAAACAATTTGAAAACCCAAGCTAGTAATACCAATGGTGTATTCGTTAGGGAAAGCAAAAATTGTGGGTATGGCATTATTTTCTGGAGTTGCAGGAGTAAATAAAAGGCGTTCTTGTTGAAATACAGACACAGAAATTAATTTTGTATTGGGTTATAACATAGAGTGTGTACCTACTATCTTGATTATCGATCGCTTTTGGGTAATGTTGCAAAAAGCCTTTTTAACTCAATCGCTTGTTTTAACTTAGTTTTAATTTCAGTTAAATAGAATTCAGTGAATAGCTCAGAGTTAGTAATTATTAATTATTAATTATTAATTAGTCATGCTTCTTCTGCTTTTTAGAGCGAGTACAAATAATTACTTTAAATAAAGTTATTCTCCTATCTCCTGCCTTCTGCCTCCTGCCTCTATCCTCATGAAAAAAATAATTATTTTACTACTAATATTTTGCTTGGCGATCGAGATTACCTTCCCTGCCTATGCAGCAACACTCACTCCACCAGAAAATAGTATGACTACTCGATGCGAAAACATTACTAA
>JASJEI010000039.1 GCA_030064795.1 Pleurocapsa sp. MO_226.B13
TAGATATATAACCAAATTATTTTTTATTAATTAAAATATCTAAGAGCTTGGCTGTGATTACTTTAGCGTTTTCAATACGCTAATTTTGTATCTAAACTAAGTCTCCAGTAACTTTTGAGAATTGGTATAAGCTGTATTGTCAGCGGTTGATAACCATAGCATTACGTAAATACATTAGGACATTTTTTAACTTGCTACTCGCTACTCGCTACTCGCTACTTGCGAACCAGTAACTAAACTAGTCCTAACCTACATTTTGTACGGCTGTATTTACCTGCTTAGAGCAATTACCGCATTTTGTCCGCCAAAACCAAAGCTGAAGCACATAGCACTATTAATCCTGGTTTTTCTGGCTCCCTCGACGACATCGAGATCGAATTCTGACTGTCTCAAACCCACGCAGGGGGGTAAATAGCCTCGATCGAATGCCATTAGAGTTAAAGCAGTGGCGATCGCTCCTGACGCGCCTAAAGTATGTCCTGTTGCTCCCTTGGTGGAACTTACGGCAACTTTTTGCGGAAATATCTGCTGAATTAATCGAGCCTCATGGCGATCGTTTAAAATCGTACTCGTACCATGAGCGTGAATAAAATCAATAGCTTGCGGTTCTAAATTACTACGTTCTAGAGCTTGTTCGATCGCTCTGACTGCGCTGCCGTCTACTTTCTGGGGCGCGCTAATGTGGTGCGCATCGCAGGTCAGACCAAAGCCTTTTAGCTTGCCATAAATTTTAGCTTGGCGATCGCTAGCCAGTTTTTTTGTTTCTAAAATAAACATTGCCCCTCCTTCTCCCAAAACTAAGCCTTCACGCTTCAAATCAAAGGGATAACAACCTGTTTTGGCTAAAGCTCCCATACGCTCAAAGGCAGCTAAAGTAAGAGGTGTAATTGGGGCTTCTACTGCACCAGCAATTACTCTTTGACAAACACCTGTTTCGATCAATTCATAACCTCTAGCTAATGCCCAAATTCCCGTGGCACAGGCAGCCATTGGTGCTAAAACTGGTGCGGTGGTTTGTAAATATTGGGCGGTGGCGATCGCGCTTTGATGGGGTAAGGTTTGTAGCCAGTTGGGAATTAAATCCTTCCTATCTAGGTCTTGTTTTTGGCTAATTAATTCCTCCCAATTTGCCTGACATCCCCTACTAGAGCCTATTACTACTCCACATTCAGGCAAGGGTGCTAGTAAATTTGCATCAGCTAGGGTAGCAAGTACTAGCTTTTTGGTAATCTTGTCTATTTTACTCGGTTGAGAGTCGATCGCTCCTAGAGGATAAACGGGAAGCCCAGAGAAAAAACTTTGTAACTTAATCCCTGACTTTCCCTGCAAGATCTTTGACCAAGTTGGCTGTAGTGAGCCGAGACAGGAAAGTAAACCTATCCCAGTAACAACAACATCCATATCTAAGGTCATCTGAATTGGCTTGGCTTATATTTTTGGATTCGTAGCTTTAAATTTTAGATTTCAACTACCACGAAACACAGATAAGCAATTTATTTCTTCAGGTTATCCAAACCCTCGATTACTTGAGCTGATTCAATGCGATCGCCCTGTGTAATACCGTCAACAACATCCATACCCTCTACTACCTTACCAAAGACAGCATAGTCTCCATCTAAAGAAGGTAAATCTTCTAAAGCGATATAAAACTGGGAAGAAGCAGAATCAGGCATCGCCGAGCGAGCCATGGCAATTACACCGCGATCGTGCTTGAGTACTACCGATCTGCCTGGTAATTTGGCTTTGCTGTAGGTGGGTTCTTCGTTTCCTTCTAACTTGATTTCTAAAGGTATACGACGCTCCCGACCAGTTTCGGGGTCTACAAAACCACCTGTCCCCAAAGTTCCCGCAAAATTGGGATCTTTTCCTTGAGGATCTCCGCCTTGAGCGACAAAACCAGGAATAACTCGATGAAACACCAATCCATCATAGACACCTTGAGCGACTAAATCGACGAAGTTACCAGCAGTTGTAGGAGCTTCCGTACCGTTAAGTTCAATCAGGATCGGTGAGCCATTAACTTGTAATTCGACTTTCGCCATCCCTTCTAGTTGGGGCATATTATTACTCATGTTTTTATCGTTATTTTTATTTTTGGCGATCGCCATTTCTGTTTGACTATTTGCCAGATTATCAGATGATGAGGTTGATTGAGAAGCATCCGTTGCTGATGTCCCACAGCCTCCTAAAATCAAACTACCGACTAGCAGTAAGGAAAACACCTGAATTAACCAGGGATTTTTTGCTTTAATCATTTTGCCCATCTAGACTTTAACCATTGCTTACAACATTGACCGTTGTAACCTAATTTCATTTAGATTTGGAGAAACTTTTAGGATCGGTTTCAAAAACCTTCAAGCTAATTTACCGAACTCGTTAACTGCTATTTGCGGTGCGACTCCTGGTCTGAATGACGCTCAGATGCGCACCGTTACCGCTTCTCAGTTTTTTATAGTCCTTCGAGGGGAACTTCCAAAAATCTGGCTAATTCTGCCCCTTGGTTTTCCAGGGTAGAAAGAGCAATAGGTTCGCCTACGCGAGTCAAAGGTAGATCTCTTCTTTTTTTGGAGCGAAGATACAAAGCTCTTTTGGGACTTAATCCTTCTCTTATTTCCGCCCTAACCGACTGCACTTGGTCAATTGGGAACTTGACTTCAACTTGTCGGTTTTTGCCTGGATATCCCAAACGATAAATAGTTACCTGTTCTGTTTCTTTATTGAATTCGTTGTAACCGCCACCGACATTCCAGATTACCAATAACCATAGATAGGTTGCCAGCAACGAACCAGCAACACCATAAAAAGTTAAAGCAACTCCCTGGGGGATAAACTGCAATTGACTCGTATCCGAAACAAGCAATAAATTAGTTTTGAGATAGCTAGATAATCCTGCTAACAGAAAACCTACTCCTCCCATAGTCACGATCGCTGCCCAAACAATGTTACTCAACCTGCGAGAACCTAAAACATCCTGTCGAAGAGTTTGTTGTTTTGTTTTGTTAGTAGTCATTGCCTATTGTCTTAATCTTATTAGTACTATCGAGCTAAAAATTAAAGGTGAATCTAAAATCGAGTTTTTTTTTCTCAGTTCGAGACAATTTCATGTTAACGAAGCCGTCCTAGCTAGCGAGTATCTGGATAATTTGTTCCAATTCGCTTATTTATGTGTCATTTTGTAAAATTTTTGCTAATAATAATTTAATAACTGTTGCCTCACCAGAGCGACTTATCATAAAAAGTCTCTAAATTGGCTTAGTTACCTATCAGTACTGTTTTCATGTTATTTTGAAATAAGTTACCCAAGTACTTTTACCAAGAACATACCGTAACAGGATTTGGGAAAAATTTCGTCCAATAACAGAAAATATTACCTGGTAATCTGGTAAAGTTTTATAAAACTTGGTACTTCTCAACATTTTGTTGAATTAGCTACCTGGGGCATTTATAGAAAAGTACATTTTGACAAATCTTGCAGTTTATAGATCGAAGCAAGAGGATTAAAAACATATGACAATAGCAGTAGGACGCGCTCCGGCACAACAGGGCATCTTTGATGCAGTTGATGACTGGTTAAAGCGCGATCGCTTTGTATTCGTAGGCTGGTCTGGTATCCTGCTCTTCCCCTGTGCCTACATGGCAATTGGCGGCTGGTTGACGGGAACCACCTTTGTAACTAGCTGGTACACTCACGGGTTAGCAAGTTCCTACCTCGAAGGTTGTAACTTCTTAACCGTAGCTGTATCCACCCCCGCAGACAGCATGGGACACTCGTTACTCTTCCTTTGGGGTCCTGAAGCCAACTGGAGTTTCACCCGTTGGTGTCAAATCGGTGGCTTGTGGGCATTTGTCGCCCTTCACGGAGCTTTCGGACTGATTGGCTTTATGCTGCGTCAGTTTGAAATTGCCCGTTTGGTGGGAATTCGTCCTTACAACGCCATTGCTTTTTCCGCACCAATTGCGGTGTTTGTCTCGGTATTCCTACTTTATCCTTTAGGACAATCGAGCTGGTTCTTTGCACCCAGCTTAGGTGTCGCGGGAATCTTCCGTTTCATCTTGTTCGTCCAAGGATTCCACAACTTTACACTCAATCCCTTCCACATGATGGGAGTAGCAGGTGTACTCGGTGGAGCATTACTCTGTGCAATTCACGGAGCGACAGTAGAAAACACCCTGTTTGACGACGGAGGCGAGGCAAATACCTTCCGCGCTTTCGAGCCGACCCAAGCAGAAGAAACCTACAGTATGGTGACCGCCAACCGTTTCTGGTCGCAGATCTTTGGAATTGCTTTCTCCAACAAACGTTGGTTGCACTTCTTCATGTTATTCGTCCCCGTAACGGGATTATGGATGGCAAGTATCGGCATTATCGGCATCGCCCTCAACTTGCGGGCCTATGACTTCGTTTCTCAAGAGTTGAGAGCAGCAGAAGACCCTGAATTTGAGACTTTCTACACCAAAAACATCCTGCTCAATGAAGGTCTAAGAGCATGGATGGCAACTCAAGACCAACCACATCAAAACTTTGAATTCCCAGAGGAGGTTCTACCACGTGGTAACGCTCTCTAATCCTGCCGTTGGTGCAGGTCGCGATCTACCCTCAACAGGTTTTGCCTGGTGGGCAGGTAACGCTCGTTTAATCAATCTTTCTGGTAAGCTATTGGGCGCGCACGTCGCTCATGCTGGCTTGATCGTATTCTGGACTGGTGCAATGACTATTTTTGAAGTTGCCCACTATGTTCCAGAGAAGCCCATGTACGAACAGGGCATGATCTTAATTCCTCACCTAGCAACATTAGGTTGGGGTGTAGGCCCTGGTGGTGAAGTAATCGACACCTACCCCTACTTTGTAGTTGGTGTATTACACCTAATTTCTTCCGCCGTTCTTGGTTTGGGCGGTATTTACCACGCACTTCGTGGCCCAGAAAAACTAGAGGAATACTCTAACTTCTTCAGTCAAGACTGGAAAGACAAAAACCAAATGACCAATATCATTGGTTATCACCTAATCCTACTCGGACTTGGTGCTTTTCTGTTGGTATTCAAAGCCATGTTCTTTGGCGGAGTGTATGACACCTGGGCTCCTGGTGGTGGTGATGTTCGTGTTATTACCAACCCCACCCTCAACCCAGCCATAATCTTTGGCTATCTGACTGCTGCACCTTTTGGTGGTGAAGGTTGGATTATTGGTGTTAACAACATGGAAGACATCATTGGCGGTCACATTTGGATCGGTTTGATCTGTATCTCTGGTGGTATATTCCACATCTTGACTAAGCCTTTTGCTTGGGCGCGTCGCGCTTTAATTTGGAATGGTGAAGCCTATCTTTCCTATAGCATTGGTGCTGTGTCTTTGATGTCCTTCATCGCTTCTTGTTATGTATGGTTCAACAACACTGCTTATCCCAGTGAATTTTATGGCCCTACTAACGCAGAAGCTTCTCAAGCGCAAGCATTTACCTTCCTAGCTCGCGACCAACAAATGGGTGCGAACATTGGTTCTTCTCAAGGTCCTACTGGTCTTGGTAAATACTTGATGCGTTCTCCTACTGGTGAAATCATTCTTGGTGGAGAAACCATGCGTTTTTGGGATTTTCGCGGTCCTTGGTTAGAACCCATGCGCGGTCCTAACGGTATCGACCTCGACAAAATCAGAAATGACATTCAACCTTGGCAATTACGTCGTGCTGCTGAGTACATGACTCACGCTCCTAATGCTTCTATCAACTCTGTTGGTGGTATTATCACTGAGTCTAACTCCTTCAACTTCGTCAACATCCGTCAATGGCTGGCTGCATTCCAGTTTATTTTGGCTTTCTTCTTCTTAGTCGGTCACTTATGGCACGCAGGAAGAGCTAGAGCTGCTGCTGGTGGTTTTGAAAAAGGTATCGAACGCGAAACCGAACCTACATTATTTATGCCTGACCTAGACTAAATAGCTACTGAAGTTATTCTTAGTCTAAATAAGGATTCATAATATAAATAAGCCTCTGCTGTATGGTGGAGGCTTATTTATTAAGTAATAAACTTTTATAAAAAATAAATGCCAGATTTAGAAAAGATTGCCAGTCAGTTAGAAAGTCCTAATTCCAAAGATCGTTTATTGGCTTTAACTTCTTTAAGGGAAGTCGCCCCAGAAGATGCCGTCCCCCTAATCAAAAAGGTTTTAAATGATGAAATTCTTCCCGTCCGTTCGATGGCAGTATTTGCTTTGGGGGTCAAAAAAACCGATGAATGTTTGCCGATTTTACTCGAACTATTACAAAGCGATCCAGATTATGGCATTCGAGCCGATGCAGCGGGTGCATTGGGTTATCTTAACGATATTCGCGCTTTTGAACCCTTGTCCAGAGCCTTTTATGAGGATACTAACTGGCTGGTAAGATTTAGTGCTGCGGTATCTTTGGGAAATCTCCAGGACATTCGCGCCAAAAAACTACTCATGGAGGCCCTAGATAGCGATGAAGTAATTTTACAACAGGCCGCGATCGCCGCTTTAGGAGAAATTAAAGCAGTTGAAGCAGTCGATAAGATCTTAAATTTTGTTAATTCAGACGACTGGTTAATTCGTCAGAGAATTGCCGAAGCATTAGGCAAACTGGAGACAGAAAAAAGTATTTCCGCCCTCAAGTTTTTGGCTAAAGATGCTCATCCTCAAGTGAAAGAAGCAGCCAGGATATCTTTACAGGGCTTAGGAGAGGATCACTAACCTCAATTTAGGTGAAAATTATTGCTCTGGGTTTTTTTAGTTTTAATACGATCGCCTGGATTGAGGAGACTGAGGATACACGGGTTTGGGTGGCGGTGCTTGCTGAGGAACGAGCTGCATTTTAGGCAAACTAGAAATAGCATAATAAAGCTGTTCGGCGACTTGTTGGTTAGCTGCTTCGTTGAGATGAATCGGATCGATAAAACTAGGGGAAGGATATCGCTCGGTGAGTTTATATAAATCTACTGCTTTCATATTTTGAGGGAAATTACTAGCAAGCTGCTGTGTAGCTTTAATTAGCACTGGATAACTCTCTCTAACCTGTTTAATATAAGTTCTACCTAATTTTGTAGCGATTCTACCTTCAGTATCGGTTAGCTGACTGGGATTGCGACCTGTAATTTCAGGCTGTATTGCTACTACTAAAGGGATGCCCGCAGCAGTACTTAGATTCAAAATTTGTTTTTGATGCTCGATATAGCGATTGACTCTCTGCTGTAACTCGTCACGATCTTGAGGTAAATGTTTGACTAGCATCGAGGTTGGTTCGTCGAGGAGAAAGTTGGATTTTTGAGAAGTCTTGGGTTTATTTAACCAGCGATTCTGAGCTATTCTTGCCAAATAACTTTTATTCTCTATAGGTTCGACTAACTGACTAAAATAATCGATAAAACTAGTAGGTCGATCTGGCTGATTTTGGTCTAGTTGAGGAGCTGGAACTGCTTCGAGATCGCTTCTCAGCATCAGATCTTTATAGCCGTCGAGAACAACTATTACATCTGGCTTGTACTTAAGAATCTTGAGGGCTAATTGGGCTAATTCATTACCCGAAGCATAACCAGGTACACCCGCATTGATCGTGCGATAGTTACCAGGTTTGATTTTAGAGGGCTTAACTAGATATTTTTGCCTTTCTACTTCATCAAAAGGCAGCAGATCGGGCTTGTATAACTGAGGAGAAGTTTTTTGTTGTTTTAGGCGTTGTTGCAGGCGTTTTTCTAAATATTCGCCGATGGTAGCGGTATTGTCAGAGTTACCATAACCAAAGGCAGTTGAACCACCTAAGAGAAAAACTCTGATTTCATTTTTTGGCTTGGCTAAGGGAACGGGATCGCGATCGCGAAATCCTTCTGAATTAATTTGCCAGTATTCGTTTTCTTGATTGCCCAGTAACTGATAACCTACCGCTAAACTGGGTTTAGCCATTAGTGCTTCAGAATCAGAAACTAGATCGGTCTGAGTAGTGTCGGCGACAAACTTTAGCCGATAAGCTTGCATAATTTCCGCTTTTGTATTGGCTCTAGCAAACCGCTCTCTATTTCCTGAAAGATCGACAAAAATACGCGCCAGAAGTTCTAATACCAATAAAAAAAGTAGCAAAGAGGCGATCGCCCCCAATCCAGCATAACGACGGCGTATCCGTTTTCGACTGGTAAAAATTCTCCGTTCTCTAGAGCGGAAGTTCAACATCAAATTATTTCCTCTCGATCTTTGTGGGCAAAGGCTAAAAATAACGACAAATATATTAAGTATTACAAATTATTTATTAGGTCTAGCTATCACTTTTGAGTATGTACTGTTAACTGTGTGGTACATTGACGACATGAATATTAGATAGGAGAGCTAAATCAATTTAAGTGCTTTTAAGAGTACACAGAGAGCAACTGGTAATATATATCGCCGTTTAGGAAGATATTGACGAAGTGAACGCAAGTGCGGAAGGCATTGCTCCAGACGCCCTTGAGGTTGCCTCAAGGGAATGGGGCGACCCTGCCGTTAAACGACAGGGTACTGTTCACATCATAACTGACCAAAATTAGCAATTTGTAAAACACTTAATAATCTTTAGTTGTTTATGACTTATAAATTATTGTTTGTCTGTTTGGGTAATATCTGCCGTTCTCCCTCGGCCGAAAATATTATGAATCACCTCATTGAAGAGGCGGGTTTAGCAGATAAAATCACCTGTGATTCGGCAGGGACTTCGGGATATCATCTCGGTGCAGCTCCAGATCGTCGCATGAGTGCTGCTGCTATCAAAAAAGGCATCAAATTGCAAGGAAAAGCTCGCCGAATTACCCCTTCCGATTTGCAGCGGTTTGACCTAATCTTAGCTATGGATCGCGAAAATTACCAGGACATTTTGTATTTGGATCGAGAAGCAAAGTACGAGCATAAAGTACGCTTACTGTGCGATTTTGCCGTCCACAAAAGCGATCGGGAAGTCCCCGATCCCTACTACGGCGGTCAAGATGGTTTTGATTATGTAGTTGACTTATTACTCGATGCTTGTGGGGGATTACTAGATTGGGTAGTCAATTCTCCAGAATATCACGCCAAAACATAGTCTGGTAGGACTAAGTAAGCTGGTTTGCCGAACGTTATTTTTATAGATTAGATACAGACGAAATGAATCGATTTAATTTAAAAGTTTTTAAAAGGTTTTGGCGGTTAGTAAAACCTTATTGGTTTAGCAATGAAAAATGGGGAGCAATTACGATCTTAGTTCTATTGCTGTTACTAACCTTAACCTATACTTTTATTTCTTTGTCGATTACTCGTTTTCAGGGAGATCTGATTTCTGCCTTAACCAAGCTAGATCGAGAGCGATTTATACGTACTATTTGGATGTTTTTGGGAGTTTTGGCTATTTTCGCGCCTCTGGCTGCCAGTTCTGAATATTTGCAATATAAGTTAAGCAACTACTGGCGGAGATGGCTAACTCACGATTTTATCAGTCGCTATTTTACTAACCAAGCATTTTACGCCCTAGGTAATTTTAATACCGATGTAGATAACCCCGATCAACGTATCGCCGAAGATATTAAATCTTTTACAGAAGAGTCTCTGAGTTTTTTATTAATAATATTTAATTCGCTCTTTCAAATAATTGGTTATACTGCTTTGATTTGGAATATTCCTCCAAAGGTAACTATTTTAAAATTCGATAATCCCCTGGTAATTTTCAACCTAGAAATCACTAAGATCGCTCCTTCTATTTTAATTATTTTTCTAATCGCTTATGCAGTTCTGGGAACTTTGATTACAATCGGTATCTTTGGACGCAAACTAGTTAGTATTAATTACGAACAGCTCAGAAAAGAAGCCAACTTCAGGTTTGGATTGGTGCGTATTCGAGAAAATTCCGAATCAATTGCTTTTTATCGAGGAGAAGCTCAAGAGTCACGCAATTTAAGACAGCTTTTCAGAGAAGCATTTGAAAACTATAATTCTCTGATCTTTTGGCAAAACTTACTCCTAGTTTTGTTTACTAGTGCTTATGAAAATATTCCCTATATTCTCCCCGCAATAGTTGTCGCTCCAAGTGTCTTGGCTGGAGATGTAGAGGTGGGAAAAGTAAGAGAGGCACAGATTGCTTTTGCTCAGTTTTTCTTTTCAATTAATTTAATTGTTTCTCGTTTTCAATATTGGACTGCTTTTGTAGCTGGAATCGATCGACTCTATCTGCTCAAAGAATACTTAGATGATTCTATTAAACATAAACAGCAGTCTATATATACTGAAAGAAATAAAATTAATACTATTCAGCAAGAGCGATTAGCTTTAGAAGATTTAACTTTACAAACTCCTAACTATCAAAGAACTCTAATTAGAAATTTATCCTTTCATTTACCACGAGGCAAGGGTTTATTAATTGTCGGTGCTAGTGGTTGTGGTAAGAGTTCTTTACTAAGAGCGATCGCTGGTTTGTGGAATTCTGGTCAAGGGAGGATTTATCGTCCAGATTTATCGAAGATGCTATTTTTACCTCAAAAACCTTATATGATTTTGGGTTCTTTACGCCGTCAGCTTGCTTATCCCTATGACGATCTAAAGTTTACTGAATCTGAACTCACTCATGCTTTAGATGCAGTTAATTTACCCGATCTGGCGGAACGTTTTGGTGGTTTAGATGTGGAAAAAGACTGGGATGAAGTACTTTCTCTTGGAGAACAACAAAGATTGGCATTTGCCAGGATTTTAATCAATAAACCTAATTATATAATTCTAGACGAGGCGACAAGTGCTTTAGATATTAAAAATGAAGCGAGTCTGTATCGGCATCTAATGAACAACCAGACTACTTTTGTAAGCGTTGGACATCGTCCTACTTTACTGAGATACCATCATTTTGTATTAGAAATTCTAGAAAATGAAACCTGGAAATTAAAACCAAAGAGTGATTTTTTACCAAGTAATTAATTTTATCTGCTTGGTGTGAATCCAAGACCTAAGTACAGGACAAAAATTGTCAGCATTCCAAAACAGAAGTGTTGAACGATAATAAAAGCAATAAACAGACGAAAATAACCTTAAAATTAGTCTAGTTTATTGCCTCAAAATATCTATCAATGTTTGGAGCGAATTTTTCCATTAGTAAGAGCGATCGCGCCTTCGGATGGTAAAAATAACAAGAATAAATCAGCGGTTGAATAAATACTTTATTGCCCGATTTAATTAGTGGTGGGCATCACCAATAAATTCTTGCTTGTAGTCATAGATTGAAAGATACCCACCCTACATTTCTACATTTCAACTGAATATGTCCGCAATCGCGATCGCACTGTTGAACATTTCACTAATAAGAATTGGGATCTAGCTTGTAATTAGTAGCCAAATCTACTTCTGCTTCTCGCTCGTCTGAAACTCTACCATTTTTGGTATTAGAACTATTTCCCGAACCTCGATCGCCTTTGTCGCCTTTGTCGCCTTTGAAATAAGACTCCAGACTTTTAATCAAGATATAGAGAGAAGGAACTAAAAATAGCGATAGGACTGTAGCAAAAAGCATTCCCCCGAATACTGCCGTACCAAGCGACCACCGACTAGATGCACCCGCACCAGTAGCCACAACCAGGGGATAAAAACCAACCAAACTAGAAATTGCCGTCATCAGAATCGGGCGAAAACGTTCTTGTCCTGCCTTAATTGCTGCTTTGACATTATTTAGTCCTTGTTCTTTTAGCTGGTTGGCATATTCCACAATCAGAATTGCGTTTTTACTAGCTAGACCGATCAGCATTACCAAACCGACCTGAACGTAGACATCATTATTAATGATCGGCCAGATACTACCAGCCTGGAGAATATTAGCCCGTAACCAGATAGCTGCGATCGCTCCTAGTACTGCTAAGGGTACGGTTAACATAATGATAATCGGATCGACATAGCTTTCGTATTGAGCGGCCAGGACCAGAAACGCCATCAATAAGCCCAAGCCAAAGATCAGTGCCGACTGTCCTCCCGCTGATTTTTCTTCTAGGGCTGTACCAGTCCATTCATAACCCAGACTAGCGGGTAAAATTTGGGCTGCTACTTCTTCCATGGCTTGAATTGCCTGTCCCGTACTATAACCAGGGGCAGGAGAGCCTTGAATTTTGATCGAACGGAACAGATTGTAGTGGGTGATAGTTTGTGGTCCTGTAAACTCTTCTAACTGTACCAGGGTGCCTAAAGATACTAGATTTCCGTTGGCAGAGGTAACGTAAAGTTTCTCGATATCTTGAGGGTTAGCGCGGAAATCGCCATCAGCCTGGATATAAACTCGATATTGTCTTTGTCCGAGAACAAAGTCATTGACGTACCTCGAACCCAGATAGGACTGGAGGGTATCAAAAACATCGTCAATATCGATACCTAAAGCCTTGGCGCGATCGCGATTCACCTCGACTTCAATTTGGGGCGTATTGGCTGCAAACTGGGTAAAGGCCGAGCCGATCTCTGGTCTTTGGTTGGCAGCAGCAATCATTTTGTTAGCGTTTTCTACCAGTACCGAGATGGGCAAACCTCGGCGATCCTGTAACTGGAATTCAAACCCGCCAAAGGTACTCAAACCCCTAACGGGAGGAGCATTAACCGCAAAAGCTCTTGCCCCCGTAATGCTTTGGAATGCGCCGTTAAGACGACCGAGAATCGAATAAACTGATTGGTCTTGGTTGGGTCTTTCATCCCAAGGTTTGAGCTTACCAAAGACAAAACCGCGATTGCTACCGTTACCTTCAAAGCCAAAACCACTCAGAGTAAAATAACTCTGGATATCTTCGATTTCGCCGATCTTGTCTCCTACCTGGTCCATAACTTCCTCAGTGTAATTTAGGGATACACCATCGGGGGCTTGGACGATAGTAAAGAAATAACCCTGGTCTTCTTCGGGAATAAAACCTGTCGGAACCAGGTTGTATAAAAAGTAGGTAAAGACAATCAGAGCGGTAAAAGCAGCCAAAACAAAGGGACGGACGTACCTTTTCGTCAGAAAAGTAATCGCCTGGGTATACCTAGTGGTAATCCAGCCAAATACTTGATTGAACTTATTAAAAAACCAACCCAAAGGGCCAGATCTTTCTTTTGCTGGACGGAGTAAAATCCCCGCCATAGTAGGGGAAAAGGTCAAGGCGTTGAAAGTCGAAAGGGCGATCGCAAACACAATCGTCAAGGCAAACTGTTTAAAGATTACCCCCGTCGAACCAGGAAAGAAAGACACGGGAATAAATACCGCAGCCAGTACCAGAGAGGTGGCAATTACCGCCCCACTTAACTCATTCATCGTATCGATAGCAGCAATACGGGGTTTCATCCCTCGTTCTACCTTGGTGGCGATCGCCTCTACGACGACAATTCCGTCATCCACTACCAACCCTGTAGATAGCACCATCGCAAATAGGGTCAGAGTGTTGATCTGAAAGCTAAAAATATTCAGGAAGGCAAATGCCCCGATCAAAGATACGGGAATCGCGATCGCGGGAATAATCGTGGTGCGCCAGTCTTGCAAAAAGATGAAAATAATTAAAACTACCAGTAAAATCGCCTGAATCAGCGTTTTAACCACCTCGATCATCGATACTTCCACAAATTCGGTCGTATCGAGGGCAATTTCATAATTCATTCCTGGAGGAAAATCTCGAGCTAGTTCGGCGATCGTTTCTTTGACCGCAGTACCCACTTCTAAAGCATTACTACCAGGAAGCTGAAACACCCCCATCCCCACCGCAGGACTGCCGATAAACTTAGCTGAGGTATCGTAGTTTTCTGCCCCTAATTCGGCACGTCCAACATCCCTTAGCTTAATTAGATTACCGTTTTCTCCCGTACCAACAACAAGATTTTCAAACTCTTCGGCACTTTCTAATCTGCCTAAAGCCCGCAGGGTAAACTCAAATCTCTGATTCTCTGGGGCGGGTTGTCTACCAATACTCCCCGCACCTACCTGAATATTTTGCTCCTGTAGGGCATCGACTACATCCTGAGAGGTTAAGTTACGGGCTGCTAAGGCATCGGGATCGAGCCAGAGACGCATGGCATATTGTCTTTCCCCAAAGATGATTGCCCGTCCTACACCTTCAATTCTTCTTACTTGGTCGATGAGATATAGATCGAGATAATTACTCAAAAATAGGTCGTCATATTCCCCATTTTCGGCATAAAAAGCAATCCCCAGTAACAAGTCTGGGGAAGATTTTTGTACGGTTACACCAGTCTGCTGTACGGATGCTGGTAACTGAGGTTCTGATAAAGCGACTCGGTTTTGAACGTTAACTTGAGCAATGTTGCGGTCTGTATCTGGCGGAAAGGAAACGACAATATTACTGATCCCATCGTTACTGGTATTAGAAGACATATAGCTCATGTCCTCCACACCGTTGATTTCCCGCTCAATAATGGTAGTGACGTTAGTTTCTGCTGTTTCGGCATCCGCGCCAATATAAGCAGAAGAAACTTCAACCTGGATCGGTGCAACTTGAGGTAACTGGGAAATGGGCAACATTGGAATGCTGATTCCCCCAACTAGCACGATAATTGCTGCACATACCGTCGTCAGTACGGGTCTTTTGATAAAGGTATTGGCGATACTTAGAAGCATTTTGATTAAGGAATGAGAAGGGACAAGTAAGTAGAAGGCAGAAGGCAGGAGGCAGGAGGCAGGAGTTAGAAATATCTTATTTCTGTTGCTTTTCTCTTTTCCCCTTGCCCTAATCCCTAGTAACTCCGAACTCCGAACTCCGAACTCCGAACTCCGAACTCCGAACTCCGAACTCCGAACTCCGAACTCCGAACTCCGAACTCCGAACTCCGAACTCCGAACTACTAATAACTATTTACTATTTACTGTTTGGCTGGTCACTGTTTCGGTATTGATTGGCGTGCCATCGGCGAGATTGAGGATACCAGAGGTAATTAGTTGCTCCCCTGGTTCTAATCCAGAGATGACTTGATAGGATTGACCCTGAATTGCTCCTAATTCGACAGGACGTTGTTCGGCAACCAAAGCTTGATTGCCATCTTCTTGTTCGGCTTCTTTGGCGACAAAGACAAAGGTTTGACCTCCAATTCGAGATACTGCTTCGGTGGGAATCAGTATTCCTGGTTGTTCTGACCAAATGATTCTGGCTCTGGCAAAGCTATCGTCTTTGAGTCTGCCGTCATTGTTGATGGCTGCTTTGACTAGGACTGCTTGACTGCTACGATCGGCTCTAGGAGCAATAAAGCTAACGTCTCCCTCGGCGATCGCTTCACCCTGACGATTGGTAATTTCTACGGGTAAACCGAGTTCTAATTGAGCAGCTTGCTCGATCGGCACGCTAATATTCAGTTCTAAGGCATTATCTTGGATAATACTGGTTATCTCCTCGCCAATATCGACAAAATCTCCAACTTTGGGTTCTATATTACTGACTACTCCATCTATAGGTGCAGTAATGCGATTGAAGCTGAGATTTTCTGAAGCAATATCTACTCTGGTTTCGGCTTGTCTTAAGGCTGCTTCTTCTCCTGCGATCGCCGATCTAGCTGACGCTGCTCTTTCTCTGCTGGCATTAAGAGCCTTTTGACTCGAATTTAGGGCAGCTTTCAGTGCCTCAGTCTGAGCTTTGGCCGCGTTTATATCCCTGGTACTGTCGTCTAAAAACTGTTGGGATTCAGCCCCTTGTTCGACCAACATTTTTGCCCTTTCTTGGTTGGTTCTGGCAAGTTCTAACTCGGCTTGTTGCTCTGCTAAATCGGCTCTACTTTGTTCTACTGCTGCTTCTGCTGCTGCTACATCCGCTTCTACTGCTCGTAGTTCTGCTTCTGCATTATTCAGATTTGCCTGTTGAATATTAACCTGGGATCTGGCTGCATCTACTTCTCCTTGCTCTCGGTTGAGTTGAAGCTCGACGATTAAATCTCCTTGTTCTACTGCTTCCCCTTCCTCAACGGCAATTTCAATGACTCGTCCATCTACCCTCGGAGCCAGAGCTACTCTTTGTCTGGCTTCTAGGCGACCGACAAATTCGGTACTAGCCCGAACCGTACCATTATCTAGAGCTTCTACCTCTACAGAGACGGGAGGTGGTGCTTGAGCTTCGGGTTGCTGACTACCACAGCCTGCGAGTGCCAACAATACCAAAGATACACCCCAAGCTTTACTAAGGCTCACTACGTTGTGGGACATAACAATATAAATAAATAATTAAAATCTTGACTATAATATGACGCAAAAAGACTCTTTTTAACAAGTAGGTACGGAATAGTAATATAGTTACCTTATGGTTTCCTCAAATGAACAAGAACCCTTACTGAATAAAGGCTGTCCCTTGCGCCAAGTAATTAACATCATTGGTGATAAATGGACTTTGCCAGTTTTGTATGTTTTGACTCAAGGCACAAAAAGATATAGCGAACTACAGCACGAAATACCTGGGATCTCCAAAAAGATGTTGACTCAAACGTTAAGAAGACTGGAGTCAGACAAGATTGTAAAGCGAAAAGTTTATCCCGTCGTCCCCCCGAAGACAGAGTACAATCTAACTGTTTTTGGGAAAAAGTTAATTGAGCCATTGGAAGTACTGGCAAACTGGGCCGAAGTACATCAAGTAGAATTACAGTCAATCTGCGATCGCCGAAACCAAAATAGTTCTAAGCAAAAAGGCAAAAGCAACCAACAACAGGCAAAATAAAGGTTAGGCTACAGTTATGTTCTCTTCCAATAGATTTAGATACTAGTTAGATATGAAGTTTGGCGCATTCAAATTATTCGATCGCTCTGGCGTGGGTTTATCTGTGATGAATCTCTACATCATCAAAGAATTAGCCCTGCCGTTTTTATTTGGAATGGGAATTTTTACCTCTTTGGGTTTGTCTATCGGTGCGGTATTTGAATTAGTTCGTAAGGTTACAGATTCGGGATTGCCTTGGGGGGTGGCATTCCAGGTTTTGATTCTCAGGATGCCTGAATTTATCGTGTTTGCTTTCCCCATGTCGATTTTGTTGGCGACTTTGATGGCTTATAGTCGTCTATCGAGCGATAGCGAACTAATCGCCTTGCGCAGTATTGGGGTAAGTATGTACCGCTTAATTTTACCCGCGATCGCTTTTAGTTTGTGTGTTGTAGCGATCACTTTTTTCTTTAACAACTTTGTTGCTCCTGCTGCCAATTATCAGGCTTCGGTTACTTTAAAGCAAGCACTAGGGAAAACTCGTCCCAACTTTGAAACCAAGAATATTTTATTTGATGAATATAACGATGTTCAAACCGAAGATGGACGTACCAAAGAAGTCCTAACCAGATTGTTTTATGCCGAAGAGTTTGACGGCGAACAGATGAAAAACCTCACAGTACTAGACCGCTCGCGTCGATCTGTCAGCCAAATTGTCACCGCACGGTCTGCTAAGTGGAATGTGCTAGAAAATATTTGGGATTTTTACGATGGAACAATCTACATCGTCGGTGTAGATGGCGGTTATAACAACGTAGTACATTTTCAACATCAACAGCTAGCACTACCTCAAACTGCTTTCGATCTTACCAAAAGAGGTAAAAAGACTAACGAAATGAATATCTTTGAAGCACGAGAATATTTAAAAATAGTCAAACACAGTGTCGATATTCAAAGAGTCCGTAAATGGCAAGTGCGCATTCAAGAAAAAATAGCGATTCCCTTTGCCTGTTTGGTCTTTGCCCTGATTGGTGCTGCACTGGGAGTCAAACCACAAAACTCTGGGAAAGCTACTAGTTTTGGGATTTGTATTGGACTGATTTTCGCCTATTATCTCTTGTCTTTTATCTGCCAATCTCTAGGAATTTCAGGTGTTATTCCTCCCTGGGTTGCAGCCTGGTTACCCAATTTTCTCGGTTTGGGTGCGGCCAGCGGTTTATTAGCTCAGTCTATTGATTAGTAGTTATAAATACAATTTCTCGAAAATAGCTAGATAGATCGTTGAAATGGTTAAAGGTTAAAGGAAAAAGGGGAAAGGCTTATTCTACAAAGCTTTCTTCTGGTTATTTATACTGACGTTTTTCCTCGATACCATAGGTCAAATAGTGAAACTTTGCGTTTATTCCAGCCTGAGCTACATCAGGATTTAATTTCAGATAAATTGCATCATTAAAATCAGCAGGAAGATAGCGTTGAAGACGTTCTGGGGTAAAATACTGGGGATTTAGTACTCCAAAAATTTTTTTCAGTGTAGGAATAACATCAGTTTCTTCATTTACGAGGGATGGTTTTATGGCGATCAAGGAAGTTGCTGAGGCGATTTCCAATTGCACAGAGGGCGGAATTGAACTGACTAATTCAGCATGTAGTTGCAAAAAATCTTGCGTCGGCACGATCAAATCTGAAACCTTAAGTTTCAGCAGCTTTTTTCTCAGATTACTCGGAAGAGAATTACTCCATTTTTGCAATATCCAAGAGATAGACCAAATTACAGTACAACCAGCATTGACTTCTTGATGTAATATATCCAAATTGGAGAATAAATTGGCTAACCCTTGATGGGTCATATTGTAGTAATGATGGGGGTAACCGTGATAGGGCTGTAGATGAGGAACTACAGAATAGAGTATTCCACCAGGCTTTAAACACCTAACAATTTCTTGGGCGCAGGCAAAAGGGTCTTTGATATGTTCTAACACCGCAAAACTAAAAATACAATCGAACACTGAATCTTTATAAGGTAATTTTTCACCAACACTTACTACATCGGTAGAAACGTATTTGACAATTTCATGATTAACAATGTTGCTGCAATTAAATCGTCTAAAACCAGCACCCAAGTCTAATATAAGACCTTGATTATAGTGTTCTATTAGTTGAAGAGCTATAGAATCATAGGGATTCTGACTTATATTATCGCTTTCAACTATGTGGAAATCATTTTTGATGTCTTCGTCTAAAAAATTATAAAAACAAACATCAAATAATTCTCCAAACCCTTCTAAATAATTCTCTTGATTATACTCTTCCTTGAGTACCTTCTTGATTTTGGCTATTTTATACTTTTTAAGCTCTTTAATCCGATCGATATTTAACTGTAGTCTCTTTTCTCTCTTACCTTGGTCGATAAAATGTTCTTTACCACTGGAAATTTTATTATTTAATAAAGATTCATAGACATCTGGATTAAATAATAGATAAGCCTGTTCGTTAAAAGTATCTAGGGTTGGTTTTTCTAAAAAGTCAATAGTTTCCATAATATTTTTTATTTAGACTTTAGCAATTTATCCAATACTTAAACCATAAATTAGATATCTTGATCGTCTAGACGGATTTCTTAAGACTGCCATAATAACCAAATAAACAGGAATAAACCGTTGCGGAAAAACGATGCGAGAACTTTGTGACAGTAAAGTCTCTGTCGTTTTTGAATATCTTTTTGAAGGACAATCTCGACCAGGGTGGAAACTAAGAAATAGCGGATGAATTAGTTTTGGCTCGCAAGCAGAAATTGCCATCCAATAAAGAGCGATCGCTTTTTGAGTGACAAGCTTCTGCTCTAGCTGATGTAAGTCCTTTTTCGCTTTATCTCTAATGTTCTGTAGAGACTATCGGATATACACTAAACAGCAAAAGATTGCTGACACTCAAATATATCAAAAAAACGGTTGTGTTGCAAAAAATCCCCAAAATATTTCTGTGATTGACTCAAATTATCAGCCAAACCCCCAGGCGAGTCCGCTTACAAATTTTCCCAGCCGATCGTCGCCAGCACAAAATAACACCTATTAGTAATTACAAAAGAGCCAAGGTAGCTTTGGCAATTTCTTCAATATGGCGAATATCCGTACCGCAGCAACCACCAAGAATATTTAAGTCGGGTAAGAGAGATTTGAGTTTTTGATAGTGAATACCAAGTTCGATAGGATTACCGTCGTCTAATTCTTCCGCTTCATCTAGTTCCGCGTGACTTTTAATCGAAGCATTAGCTCTGATGGCTTTAATTCTTTTTAACCAGTCTCCCTTACTTTGGAAAACAGGGGCAAAATGCATCGGATGGGCGCAGTTAATCATGTAGTAGATAGGTGCGTAATCGGTGGCACGATCTACAAAGGCGATCGCTTCTGGGAGAGAATGACCTGTGGGTAATTTACCATCAGTTTCGACTGTAAACGAGATTACCACTGGCATCTTGGCTTTTTGAGCAGCACGGGCAATACCGATCGCTTCTTCTGGATAGGTAATCGTCATTGCCGTTACCAGATCGGCGTTAGTTTGAGCAAAAGTCTCGATTTGGTCGGTATGGTAATATTCTGCTTCTTTTTCGCTCATCAATTCTGTAGGATTGTAACCATCACCTCTAGGGCCAATACAGCCACTAATGACCATCGGGGTTTTATCGTTTTCGTATTCATCTCGGATGTCTTCCAATAGTGCGATCGCCAAATGATTAAAAGCAGCAAGGTCGATTGAGGAATATCCTAACTTAGCTCCCCAGTCCTGATTTGCTCTCCAGGTTACGCTTTCGAGAATAAAGCCTACCCGGTATTTTTGAGCTAGTCGTGCATAGTTGCGAAAGTACTTCAATATACTATGATATCCAAAGGAGTCTTTTAACAGATCGAAAGCTGCAAAATACGGTAAGTTATGCCCTTGATGAAAAATAAGTGTGGTTTCAGTACCGCCATCAGTTAGAAACAGTCGCTCGCTAAGTTGGGGTAAGTTATGTCTGTACTTTGCCATGGTTGGTTTTTCGCTTGATTTTTAGTCAATAAATTGATTTATGCTCTGTATGTCAATCAATTTAAAAAGCGATCGGGAATAACCAGAGAATTTTGTCTGATATTTATGCCTCAAAAAATGATAAGTATTTAAAGATTTTTTCAACTATTAACCATCAACAAAGTAAAATCTGGCTAGCCAATTTCACAAGGTTAGTAAGATTAAGGATTTGGATTTGATTTAGTAGACAAAACCCGAATAAATTCTAGTGGTAAACCATCAGCATCGGCAATAAAAGCCACTTCATAAACACAGTCACCAATCATCTGTTGTTGTGGCTCAAGCAAAATTTTTAAGGGCTGGATAAGTTGAGAATCGGTTTTTATTGCCGTCAATATTTTTTGTTTTAAGTTTTCGAGCCAGCTAGGTAAATCGGAGGTTAAATCGGTCAGATCGAAGGACAGATGATAGTAACCCACATAATGCTCGTCGTAAAAAGCATCGATCGCGGGTTTTGGTTTGGGAATTTGAATCAGTTCGATTCTGCCTCCTAGTCCAGTCATCCAACACCCTAAAGTGTATCCCGTAGTAAAACGTTCTCGGACAGTAAAATCTAACTGCTCGTAAAAGGCGATCGCCCTGTGGATATCTGCGGTACGAATTGAGGCGTGATGCATTATTTTATCGCTTGGTGAATATTAGTTAGTGGTTAGTGGTTAGTTATTTCTTCCCACCCCCTCCAATCTCCCCCATTTTCCTTCTCCTTCTCCTTCCTCACCTCCCCCACCTCCCCCACCTTCTCGTTCTTTATTCCTTAAAAAAAATTAGGAGCCTCTACTCAAATAGAAAACGATAAGGATAGTGACGGGGTACACCAGGCTCTTTTTCGAGAGTGAAATTGATAATATCCCAGTAGGGTTCGGAGTTTTCTTTGGGACTAAAGCTAATTGGCAAACCGTAGAGCTTGGGAGATTTGAATTCTGGGCTATCTCGCCAGGGATGACTACGCCCCAAATAAGAACTAACTAAATCTCGGTAGCGGTGAGCAATAATCACCTTGGTGGCGCGATAACCTTCGGTATATAGAGCATCCAAGGCTTCATGAATTTCAAATCGAATCCCGTCAGGATGAGTGTGCTGACGATACCATTGTTTTTCCCAACGTCGCCAACGTCTACCAGAAGGTAAGTGAATTAATTCTTCGAGCTTGGGATCGGCTTCAAAAGCACCATGACGGCTACAGAGATATGTATCTGTCAGGGTGAGCGCGGGAATCAACTGCCGACAGTGAGGGCAGATTATTTCGGGGCCGAATACAGGATATTGTAAAGCTAAATTCATATATCAAAAATATTATTCTTCTACCTTATAACACGGCTTACTATTGTTAGGCTCAATTGTCTCAAGATCGTCTAAATAGTTTATTTATCATCATGACTCAATCTCAAAATTCTTATTGGTCTAGTCCCGATTTATCTTTAGCAGCTTTTGTAGCAGATAACGCTACGGTAATGGGGAATGTCTCTCTAGCAGAAGGTTCTAGCGTCTGGTATGGAGCGGTATTAAGGGGCGATGTGGAACGAATTGTTATCGGTGAATTTACTAACGTCCAAGATGGGGCAATTTTGCATGGCGATCCTGGTAAACCAACTATTTTAGAAAGCTATGTAACCGTCGGTCATCGAGCGGTAATTCATTCTGCTCGCATAGAAACTGGCTGTCTGATCGGAATTGGAGCGATTATTCTCGATGGAGTTACCGTCGGGGCGGGCAGTGTTGTGGGGGCGGGAAGTGTAGTCACCAAAGATCTTCCTCCGCGATCGCTTGTTGTTGGCGTACCAGCCCGCAGAATTAAACAGGTTGATGAAAAACAAGTACAAGAACTATTGGAACACGCTCGTCATTATCAACAACTAGCTAAAGTCCACGCTGGTACGGGGACAGATTTAGGTTTTTGTTAAGCTAGAATTAAAGCTACTTTAATCTGAATCGATTTTTTTGTTAATCTTTAGTTTACAAGAAATTAGACTCTTGTTTATCTAAAATTAACTTAAATGAAAAAATCAATTGTCTTCCAAGATTACCTAGCTGTCTTGCCTCAACAGCCGGAAACTCTGGCAATTTTGCGTAGTAATGCTTTGTTTTGGCAGGAAAAAAGAGAAACAAGACAGCTAGATCTAGACGATGTGGTTGGTGTTTCTCTAGTCGAGCGACAAGAAGATAATTTTCCCTGTTTGTTGGTACACGCCTATCCTGTAGTTAAGACTGGTAACGGCAAAAAACAACAAAGAAGATTACAAGAATATTATTTTACCTGTCCCAATCTCGAAGTGCGATCGCGATGGCAACGGGCAATTAACAATACTCTCGTCGGCAAACCCCCAGAGGCGACTGCATCGCCAAGACATTTACAAATAATTATTAATCCCGTCAGTGGCAAAAAACAAGCAGCACAAATCTTCGAGCAAGTCCGCCCTTTATTCGATCGCAGTTATCTCAGATATAGTGTAAGAGAAACATATAATGCGGGAGACACCAAAGAACTAGCCCGAAATCTCAACCTAGCCGATACAGATGGTTTGGTGATTGTCGGAGGAGATGGCACAGTTCACGAGGCGATCGCGGGTTTAATGAGTCGTCCTGACTGGCAAGAGGCAATTAAGCTGACTATTGGGATCGTTCCTGGGGGGACTGCCAATGGTTTATCTAAATCTCTGTTGGCATTATCTGGAGAAACTTATGACCCTCTCAATGCTGCTTTTGCGATCGCGAAAAATAAACAGCAAAGCTTCGATCTGGCTGCTGTCAGACAAAATGGAGCAAAGTACTATAGTTTTCTGTCTCTAGCTTGGGGTTTAATTAGTGATGTTGACATTAAATCAGAAAAGCTCAAGTTTTTGGGTTCGTTGAGATTCGATTTATATGCTTTGTTCTCGATCTGTCTGTTGCGTACCTATCGGGGGCGATTTTCTTTTATTCTCCACCCAGATTGTCAGAATTCAAAACGAGCAGTTTCTCAGCAGGGAGAGTGGCTGGTGATTGAAGATGATTTTATTTTCCTTTGGGCGATGAATACTCCCTGGGCCGCCCACGACATGAACGTTACCCCCTATGCTCGGTTAAATGATGGAGCGATCGATGTCTTAGTTATGCGTAAAGGGACATCCCGTCTGGAACTTGTCAAGGCACTTTTGCGCTGTGGAAAAGGAGAACATCTCGATTTACCCCATATGGAATATTACAAAGTGCGCTCCTTTCGTCTCGAACCACTAACCCCGAAAGGTCTTTTAGTCGTGGATGGCGAACCTGTAGATTATTCGCCTGTAGAAATGGAGATATTACCTAGCTTGGCTTGTATTAACGGATAAAAATTAAGAATTAATCCATTTCCAAAGGGGGTGTTTGGGGCCAGTGGTCAGAATTTTTTCTACTTGTTTTTCTAGCTTGCGCCGTTCAGAGGCTGGTAAACCCCAAATCAGATTGCGACTTTGCCAGACCAAAACCGAAACAGTAACGCCGATACAGAAAGCCAGACAGATGGTTGGCACAAAATTGAAGTGCAACCCATAATATACTGCGGCCCAGGTAAAGTAATCAAAAACCAGAGCAATTTCTTCCCTTAGATTCCAAACAGCATAAGTCCCCAGGGTAAGCCAGCTAGCCAAAACAAACAACCAACGACCATAGATAGATAATTGATAGAGTTTAGCTACTTTTTGCTGGAAATCAGATTTAAATTTGCTCATCCAAAATCAAAAAATTGAGATGTATTTTGTGAGGGCGAACCGCGATTTGTTCTTACTCCGATGCTGGGGTATCGGAGATTGCTACGGGATTATTGCCTTGACGATTTCTCCACCAAGCCAAAAGAGTGCTGGCAATGAAAATACTCGAATATGCACCTAGAAGGAAACCAACAATTAAAGCTAAAGCAAAGAATTTAAGAGTTTGACCCCCAAAGAGAAAAATACCCAATAAGGGCAATAAAGTAGTCAGGGTAGTATTAACCGAACGTCCTAAAGTCTGATTTACCGCATTGTCAACAACTTCGTTAATCGATCGCTCTGGATTAGCAGTAATATTCTCTCGAATACGGTCGTAAATTACTACGGTATCGTTAACGGAAAAACCAATAATAGTCAGCAATGCCACTAGAAACAAACTGTCAGCTTCTAAACCGATGACCAATCCTAACAAAGAAAATATCCCTGCGGTAATCAAAACATCGTGGAATAAAGCTGCGATCGCAAATAGGGCATAGTCAAACTGAAACCGAACGCTCAGATAAACAATAATGCCAAAAAACGCGACTAACAAGGCTAAAACTCCCGAAACAAATAATTCTTCTCCAATAGTCGGTCCTACAGAGTCAATTTGCACCGTTTTGCTATCAAATACACCAACTGCTTCCCCCAGAGAACTTAATAATTGACTACGGCGATCGCCATCAATATTTTCCGTCCGTACCGAGAGAATTTGTTTATCGTCTCCTAATAGCTGAATACTGCTATTACCTAAACCCTGCCCATCGAGAACTTCCCGTACTTCGGCTGTATCTATGGGCTGGTCGCAATTTCCCGCGACCGTACAATCTCTGGCGATTTGAATCCGAGTACCACCGACAAAGTCAAGCCCAGGACGAATAGGTGCATTGAGACTAGTAAAAGAAAATACCATTGTGGCAATACTGGCGACAATCGCGATTCCAGAAATTGCCCACCATAAGCCATGCTTGTTTGTAATACTAAATTTCATTGATTATTAATTACTAATTGCTGATACTAGAGGCAAACAGCCGTTTACCCCTACTGCTTACTAACGTTGAGATTGGGACAGAATAACTCTGGTTTTTGTCGGACTTTGGGTAAACTAAGTACCACCAAAAGCATCAAGGTACGGCTACAGGTGACGGCGGTAAACATACTGACCAATACACCAATCAAGAGCGTGACCGCAAAACCTTTGACTAGACCCGAACCAAGCCATAACAGAGCCAAACAAGCGATCGCCGTAGTCACATTACTGTCTAAAATACTGGAAAATGCCCGAAAGAAACCCGACTCCACCGAACGATAGAGGGTTTTACCCGCCCGTAATTCTTCTCTAGTACGTTCAAAAATTAGCACGTTGGCATCTACTGCCATACCGATACTGAGGATAAAACCGGCAATACCAGGCAGGGTGAGGGTGACTCCAACAAGAGCATAACAGGCAAGAGTAAATAAAGCATAGGTGATTAATGCGGTATCGGCAATTAGCCCTGGTAGGCGATAGTAAACTACCATAAAAATCAAGACTAAAACTAAACCGACACAGGCAGCAATAATACTACGACGGATACTATCTTGTCCTAAAGTTGCTCCAACGGTACGATTTTCGACCACAGCCACAGGGAAAGGTAACGAACCACCTTTAATCTGAATTGCTAAGTCTCTTGCTCCTTCTAGGTCAAAGTTCCCCGTAATTACCGCTCTACCGCCAGCAATACCTGTATCGGCAAATTCTGGGCCGACAACGGGAGAACTAATTAACTCATCATCGAGAAAGATCCCAATACTGCGACCAGTACCAGCTAAATTTTTGGTCAATTCAGCAAACTTTCTTCCGCCAGCATCATCGAAGTTAATTGCCACTTCCCAGCGATTTCCTGTAGCGTCGGGTTGCGGACGAGCATCGGTGAGGTTTGTCCCCGTCAAACCCACAGACTCAAACAATTCGGCGATCGCCTGATTTGATTTTTGTAAAGACTCGTTAATTTCAGCTAACTGGGCGGGATCTGCCCTCTCCTCACTTTGGCTCAAAAACCTTCTTTGTGCCTGTAGCTGTCGGTTTACCTGAGACTCTGCGAGAAAGTCTCCTTCTGTACCTTGTTTTTGCTGTCTAAATTCTAGTTTTGCCGTTCCTTTTAAACGTCTTTCTGCTTCTTCGGGTTCGCTTTCTCCTGGTAGCTGAATTAAGATTTTGTCTTCCCCGATAGTTTGAACGGTGGTTTCGGAAACACCAAATTCATTGATCCGATTTTCTAAAACTCGCTGTACCGCCACCACATCTTCAGGGGTGGGTCGAACATCGGGTTGTTCTTTGGTTGGGTTTACTTGAATGGTTAATTGCGCCCCTCCTCTAAGATCGAGTCCCAACTGAGGGGGGATGGTAGTTAATATAGCGATCGCGCCCGCGACCAATCCCAAAATTAAAATAATATAGGCTCTTTGTTTCTGCATTTACTATTACCTAGCCATAATAAATGCTATGATAAGCCTTTTTTGGAAACTTGCGAGAATAGTTACTTTGTATTTCACCCAGCCAGGAATAGTTCGATTTATTAAAAAGTGCGATCGCCTTCTTCAGTAGGGTGGGCAAAAAATAATACAATTAAACTAGAAACTAGCTTTTCAACTAGAACTGATTGCCCACCAAAATAACATTTATCGATGCGAGCGATCGCGTCACGATTTTAGTTGTTTGGTTGATAACTTCTATAATAGAAAGGCGAGTAATGCTCGCCCTACTCAAAACTACTTCAATTTATGACTGTGGTCGAAGTAAAGGGCTGCACTGAGGAAAGAATTAAGGCCAGAATCAACTTCTACAATATACCAGTCGTCATTAGTTCTTACCAGACCATTGGTAAGTAGCACTCTTTCTAGGTAGTTTATATTTTCAACAGTTTGTCTGGTATTATTTGGTTAAAAATCAAGGTTAATAGTCATATTATTTAAATTTTTATTGATAGCTAAATGTGAGTTTTATTGATGTCTTCAGTAAGATTATAAATGTAGATAATAAGCTAATGCAACAGGTATTTTTTAAAAAAAGAACACGATCTGCCCAGTTTATCTACGAGTGAAAAAACTATAATTAAAAAACTGAAAGCTCTATTTGCAAAATACACAAGCAACTTAAATGGATAAAATAAAAGAAAAAATAGCGTGGACGATTCGAGACATACCCTTTCTTCCTCAAAATGAATCGGTTAATTATGAGATTATTGACGGAGAATTATTTTTGACCAGATCGCCCCATCGTTTGCATCAAAGAATTTGTGGTAAGTTATTTCGCTATCTCGATACTTGGTCGGAAAATAGCGATCTAGGAGAAACTATAATTGCACCAGGAGTAATATTCTCCGATTTTGATAGCGTAATTCCCGATGTGGTTTGGTTGAGTAAAGAAAAACTAGCCAATATAGAAGATGATGCGGGACATTTATTAGGCGCGCCAGAGTTAGTCATTGAAGTATTATCTCCTGGGAACAATAACGAAATTAGAGATAAAGAAACTAAATTAAAACTGTATTCTCTATACGGCGTTAGTGAATATTGGATTTGCGACAGATTTAACAAACAAGTCAGTATCTATCGTCGAGAAAATACTAGATTGGTTTTAGTGACTACTCTGTTAGAAAACGATCTAATAACATCCCCTCTTTTACCTAATTTTAGTTGTTTGGTTGGTAACTTATATAAATGATTTGGATAGAGAAATTAAAATCTTTTGTTTGGTGGGCATTCCCTACATTAGAGAGTGTTTGTAAACAAAAAATTAAACTGCATATATATTGGGGCTTTGGGGCTTGCGGACTTGGGGGATTGGGGACTAATACTTCCCTAAACCCCTACTTCCCTTGTACAGACGCGATATATCGCGTCTGTACTCCCTAAACCCCTACCCCCTAATTCTCCACTTTTTTGGTTTTTAAGATTTATTTTACAAACAGTTTCTTAGATTGATTGTCACAATTAATCTAAAATATGCCCACCCTACTTTGTGCCTTTGCACCCAATGCGACGGGCGTAAACGTCTTTGCCCCCGTATGCGATGGGGACTTATCCTCGTCGCTTTGAGGATAAACGAGAGACTAAATTTATTGTGTTAACTTTTGCTTCGACTGCTATAAATAGTTAAATTAAAAAGGAGATTAAATATGAAAAGAAATGCTTCGCGATCGCATTTACTTTTCAAACTATTAAAAAGCTAATAACTGGGTGCGGTACTACCTCAGATAAATATTACCCAGATCGACAACGAACTAATTTCTCACCTGATAGAATGTTTCTAAACTATGGCGATCGCCAACAAAACGCCAGTGCCAAGGTTCGTAACTAATTCCCTGTTCGTTATCGGGGGGAAAAGATAGCTCAAAGCTATATTTTAAGGCATTTTTCTCTAACCAACGGAATGCAGGCGTATTGGCAAAATCTGTTTCTAAATTGGTTGCAGGAGCATTACCATCACCAATGTCGATCGCGTAACCTGTATGATGTTCGCTATATCCTGGAGGCGCACTAACTTCTGCTCTTTGGGTAGCATCTTGGACTCGTTGTTCTTTGATGCCAAAAAATAGTTGTTCTTGAGCTTCGGTAGTCCGAAAAGCTGAAATTGGAGCGAGAATTACCCCATCTGCTCGAGCATCCGCCTGCATTTGTTTGAATTTGTCAGCAGCAGCAGAACGCATTTTTAAGCGGTTATCGGCAGTAATTGGCCTTAAATCTTCATCTGGAGCAACATCGTATGGCAAATGTCCTAATAGGTCTACTTTTTGCGGTTCTATCTTCGCTGGTGCTGTAGAGGGGACTGGTTCGCTCGCTGTCGTCGTTGCCGAGTTTGGTTGTTTGGGTTGAGCTTCTGGTTGTGGAGAGACCGATCCGACGAGCGGTTGCTCGACTGCTTGTTGAATCGGTTTAGTCTGAGGGAATAGAAAAAACTTCGATAACAACCCCCCTAGAGTGAGACAAAGTATCACACCCAAGATTAATGGCAAAGGTGAGGTCGAAGGAGATTTTGAGGGTGGTAGCTCGATATTTTCTCTGATCGCCTCTGGAATTTCTATCTCATCCATAATTGAATCGAATCAATAACTAAAATAACTCGGTGTAAACAAAGTTTAAGCTTAATAAAAGCGATTAAACTGCGTCTATTTCTTAAACCATAGTTTTTACCGACATATTGTCAAGAGCTAGGTAATAGTTTTTTGTGCAACGTTATCTAGTTTGGCAGCTAGACATACAGCCTCAGCAACTGCGCTAGCAACGCGACGATCGAAGACAGAAGGAATAATATGTTCTCGGTCTAGATCTTCATCATCGACCAAAGCAGCGATCGCTTTGGCAGCTTCTAGGTACATATTACTGGTAATTGCCGAAGCTCGACAATCTAATGCACCGCGAAAAACTCCAGGAAAGGCTAACACATTATTAATCTGGTTGGGGTAATCACTCCGTCCAGTCGCCATAACTGCGACGCGATCGTAGACTAATTCTGGCTGAATTTCGGGGATCGGATTTGCCATCGCAAAGACAATTGGTTGTTCGGCCATAGCATGAACCATTTCTGGTTTGACTACTCCTGGCGCGCTTACTCCCAAAAACACATCCGCTCCTTGCATTGCATCTGCTAAACTTCCACTGGCTTCTACAGCCAATTCTTGCTTTTTCGGGTTTAAATTATCTCTTTGGGTAGAGATAATCCCTTTTGAGTCGCAAATCACGATCTTGGTCACTCCTGCTTTTTTTAAGAGTTGAGCGATCGCAATTCCCGCTGCTCCCGCACCATTAATAACTATTTTAATTTCCTCTATATCCTTACCAGTTAATTTGAGCGCATTATACAATGCTGCTAAAACTACGATTGCGGTTCCGTGTTGGTCGTCGTGAAAGACGGGGATATCCAGCTCTTTCCTTAATCTCTGCTCGATTTCAAAGCAGCGGGGAGCGGTAATATCTTCGAGGTTTACCCCCCCAAATACAGGAGCAATTTGCTTGACGACCTTAATTATTTCTTCCGTATCTTGGGTATCTAAGGCAATGGGAAAAGCATCAATTCCTGCAAACTCTTTAAATAGCAACGCCTTACCTTCCATAACTGGTAAAGAGGCTTCTGCACCCAAATTACCCAAACCCAAAACCGCACTACCATCGGTGACAACCGCCACGGTATTGCCTTTAATAGTTAGATCGTAAACTTGTTCGGGATTTTCGGCGATCGCCCGACAAATTCTACCCACCCCTGGAGTATAAGCCATTGCCAAATCTGATTGAGAGTGCAGGGGAAGCTTACTTTCAACGCTAATTTTCCCCCCCTGGTGAATGGCAAAAGTGCGATCGTCATGACTGATGACTTTTACGCGAGGCAAACTTTTGATCGCTTCAATGATTTTGTCCCCTTGTTCGGTACTAGAAGCATCGATCGTCAGTTCTCGATGAGTGTACTTATGATTGCGTTGCAGCAATACAATATCGCCCAGACTACCACCAACAGAGGCAATTGCACTCATGATTGAGGCTAATGAACCAGGACGGTTGGGAATTTCTAACTCGATCTTGAGGCTAAAGCTAGCACTGGGGTTTAAATCTACCATAGTTTATTTATCTTAGAGAGTAGACTATTGTAAAACGTTTCTCACTAAAAAACTGCTACGTAATCGAACAGCTTTAGAAGTTAACTATAAGCTATCTAGGGATGAGATTTAATGAATATAGCAATTTATGGCAGTCAGCACCTACTAAAAACCTAAACATAATTGCACATAACTCGTACAATGTTTAAGGTCGAGACTCGGTGACTTCTCGATTGCTATGTAATGCTTAAACTATTAATCTCAGAAGAGAGAGTCAGAAATATACCTTAATTTATCGGGATTTCTCACAAAATAAATAGAATGAATACGGCAAGCGACGAATTCAAATGTAACTACACTTTGAACATTGCCCTCAAAAGAATAGATTATGCCGATTTGACCGTTAGCCCTAACTAACTCGGAATCATAATTAGGAATTAGCTTGCTGCGACGCAAAGCAATTAAAAAACGAGCAACTTTCATCGCACTCTGCATTGGTTTGAGCAAAGCCCTAACTCGACCACCGCCATCTGACCAGAGAGTAATATCTGCTGTTAGTAAATTGATTAATCCTGGTAAGTCTCCTAGTTCGCAAGCTTCGATGAATTTTCTAGTTAATTGTTCTTGTTGCTGAAGTGAAGTATCAAATCGAGAACGCCTAGAACCTATATGTTGCTTAGCACGTCGAAAAATCTGACGGCAGTTGGCGGAGTTTTTACCAACAATTAGGCTAATTTCGTCATAATCATACTCAAAAACTTTTCGTAATAGAAATACAGCCCTTTCTACAGGAGATAACCTTTCGAGCATTACCAAAAAAGCCATTGCTAAAGAATCAGTTAATTCCACTAATTCGCTGGGTTGATTAGATTTATGAGAGATTATTGGTTCTGGCAACCACGTACCTACATACTGTTCGCGTCGCACCTTAGCCGAGCGCAAGTAGTCAATACAAAGGCGAGTCACAATTGTAGTTAGATAGGCTTGAGGAGATTGTATTTCTAGCGCAGAAACTTGCTGCCACTTAATAAAGGCTTCCTGTACTATATCCTCGGCATCTTCAATAGTTCCCAACATTCGATAAGCAATGGCTTGTAATTTAGGACGATATCGATCGAATGTTTGCTGTTGGTCAACTAAATATTTTCTCGCTTTTGTTTCTTTCTCAGTCCCCATAAACTAATACTAACCCCTAATATCTCCGAAATCATTAAGAGAAAAGCTGTAATTTGAAAAGCTTTGCCCCAGTTTGTAGCAGGAATTTGGTCAATATGGTCTGGACTAATGACTAAAAAGTGATTGTAAATACCAAAAACCAAAGCTCCCAGCATCGAGCCAAATAGTAAAACTATACCAGCATCAAAGAGTTTTCTTTGAAGCAAAACCATTGCAACTACAGGGGTAATAACAATTATCGGAATAATAAATAAATACTGAAGTATGGAAGTGGCAATGGGAATAATTTGATGAGCCAAAGCATGTATGACAACCAGCAGAAAATGCAATGAAACAATTAAAATTGCATATTTAGTGATTCTTTCCATAATTCAATTTGTTCTACTGAATAGCTACCAGGAATCTTTTTTGTAGTAATAGCAATCCGATTCCAAGCATTAATAGTGCAGATTGCCATTAAAATTTGAACGACTTCCTGGTCAGAGAAATAACCGCTGACTAGATTGTAAAGTTCATCACTTATGGGATTTTCAGCAATTAAAGTTACTGCCTCGGTTAAGGTCAATGCAGCTCGTTCTTGAGGAGTAAAAAAAGGTGTTTCTTGCCAAGCACTTAGAGCATAAAGACGCTGTTCGGTTTCTCCTGCTTTTCTCGCTTCTTTGGTATGCAGATCGATGCAGAAAGCACACTTGTTGATTTGAGAAGCTCTGACTTTGATGAGAGATAGCAACTTTTTATCTAATCCGCTTTGAACTAAATATTGCTCTAAACCCAGCATCGCTTTGTAAGCAGCAGGTTCGACTTGTTCGAGTTTAATTCTTTCTGTCATGATTTTTATTCAGATTGAGGTAACTATTAACTTAGACGAGTAAGGTATTCAATCTGTGACAGAAATTTTGAATAATTTTCTTAGATAATATTTTCAGTTGGTCGAAATCATTAGGGGGAAGAAAACTTGGCAGCATTAATCTCACTACTAATCGCGATTGCGGAGCTAGTCGAAGACATCGCTTTTTCTTTACTAATTACCCGTATTGCAGCAGAAGCTTTAACTCTAACTGGTTTATCTCTTCAATCGGCTGAATTTCAGGCACGTTCGGCTTCTCTTGGTGCGCGTACATGCGGGCAAGACCTTTGTCTTGCGTCTTACGACGATATCCGAAGGTGTATCCTTTAGGACGCGGGGTCGTTTATCCCCGAATGGGGGCACCGTTTACTGGTGCGGGATTTACAACTAGCGAGTCGGAACAAGTAGTTGCCCATCCCGTGCGTCGGCGTATTTTGATGTGGTCAATGCTTCTGGGTAATGCGGGAATTGTTACGGTCATCTCCTCGTTGGTTCTTACCTTTATCATTACCGCCCAGCCTTTAGATTGGGTATCTCGCATTTTAATTTTGATCCTTGGCTTGAGTGTTTTATGGATTTTGGCCACTAATCGCTGGTTTAACCGCTATATTACTCGTGGGGTTAAGTGGGGGCTAAGACGCTGGACTAAGTTAGACGTGCGAGATTACGCCAATTTGTTACAACTCCAAGGAGAATATCAGGTCAAGGAACTTCAGGTGGAATCTCAAGACTGGTTGGCGAATAAACAACTCCAAGAAACCCATTTACGAGATGAGGGAGTGCTGGTTTTAGGAATTATTAGAGCCAATGGGAATTATGTTGGCGCGCCCAAAGGTTTTACAGAGATTAGCCCTGGAGATCTCCTCATTTTGTAGGTCGCTCATAGGTTATTGAAGAACTAGATTATCGCCGTTCTGGATTTACTGGAGAGCAAGCCCATAGAGATGCTGTTGCCAAACAAGAAAGGTTGATTGTGGAAGAAAGTCAACAAGATTTAGAACCAAATTAATTTTAAATTCAATTATGTCGAATCTTAGCGATCGCGAACCAATACTTTTACCGCTTAAGTCAACACCTGTTTCGATTACAGAATATTTGACTGGGCTACTCAACCGTTTGCAGCCTTCTCCCGAATCTTTGGTTTTAATACTATTATCGGCATTTTTGAGTGCAGCGATCGCCCGTGCTTTTTTGGGAGTACATCCCGCCTTTGAGCTACCAGGATACGAGGTTTTTGGCTATTGGGAATGGCTATTTTATCTGGGGTTGGGTTTGCTTGCCAGTTTAGTATCTTACACTTACACTCAGGGAATTAAATTAGCTATGTTTTTAGGAGCTTGTTTGGGAGCTACTTACGGTAACTTTTTAACTGTAGTTGTTGGTTCAAACTTAGCAATTGCCACCCCTCCAGCCTATGCGATCGTCGGGATGGCAGCAGTCTTGGCAGGTAGCGTCAAAGCTCCTCTAACAGCGATCGCCTTATTATTCGAGTTAACCCAAAACTATTTAATCATCTTGCCTTTGATGGCTGCTGTTGGGATATGCGTCTGGATGGTCGGACTAATTCAATCTCAACAAGATACAGAAGGATTAAATCTCCAGCAAATGGGCATGAACCTCGAAAGACAAGATGATGGGGAGGTTTTACAGCAAGTCTCCATAGCTCAGATGATGAAAGCTAATTATCTTGCCCTATCAGATTCCCTATCGGTGCTAGAAGCTGCTCGTAAGATATTAGAAAACAAATGTCATACGGCTTTGGTGTTGGATGAAGGTCAACAATTAGTAGGAGTTGTGACCATAGCCGATATTAAAAGAAATATTGGAGAACAAAAAGAGCGATCGCCAGAACAATTAAAAATTAAACAAAAACTACAGGACATTTGCACGACAGAAATACTCTATGCCTACCCCGACGAACCCTTAATTGCAGCATGGGAGAGAATGGGAGCAAGGGGTTTGTATCTGTTGCCTGTGATAGATAAAAATAATCCGCGTCAAGTTATTGGGGTAATTACTAAAGAACAAATCGATCTAGCTAGAGATTTAATTTCAACTCAAGCAGCACTTGAGCCTTATTTCTTGCAAGAGAATTTTTAGAATTTATTGATAGCGGACTCTGCTCCTCTCAACCAATAAATCTGAAAATCATACCCTTGTAAGGGTAGATGGGGGAGATTAAGAGGGGGTCGAACTTTGAACTCCGAACTCCTATTACTATTTTTGACTTCGTTGCGGGCAGAAAACACAAAAAACTGAGTTCCAAATCATTTTCATAACCTAGAACTCAGTCTAAAAAATTGTCAGTAATCAAAATGCCAACTTTTGTCTCAAATAAACTAGCTTCAAAGAACTTGCGCGATTATTTAACTAAAGAACTTCGTTGTTTTTGTAGCCAAGACTGCCAAAGAGAATCTAATACCTGTTCTCTGACGGACTCGCTAAATTCTAGAGGAAAGCGTTTTTCGACTTTTAAAATGTGATAGCCTATATGAGTTTGAATTGGGCCGACAATCGAGCCTTCTTCAGCATCTGTAACAGCTTGAGCAATTTCTGGTGCTATTTCACTGAGATAGAGAATACCCATGAAGCCACCGTTGGTTTTAGATTGTTTACCTAGTGAATGTTCGATCGCCAAAGCACAGAAAGAAGCTTTTGGTTCGCGGAGTAATTCTACTAGCTGGTTTGCTTGATTTAAGTCGCGGACTAATATTTGAGACAAGGCTACTCGGCGATAACGTTGGCGATGGTTAATGTAGTAACCGTCTACTTCTGCACCGAATAGATGTTCTTTTAGTTTGGTCAGCAATAGTTGGTGTTTGATTCCTTCCGACCATTCTTCTAAGGTAATTTTTTGTTGTTGTAGCCAAGTTTGAGTTTCGAGAATGCCCAGTAACTTATGTTTTAAGCGAAAAGCATCACCCGCAGCTTGCCATTCTGCATCGGTAATTTCAATACCAAATTGTTCGCAGAGTGCTAAAACTATTGCCTCTTGCTCGACTGATTTGAGTATTTCTGCCCATTGATAAGAATGGCGGAGATAGGCAATAATTTCTGGCTCTGTTGGCGCAGATACTTTGGGTAAAGATTGAGTTGCAGTTTGAATCATTTTCTTATTAAGAATAGAAAAAACAAGTCCTTGTTTCAGGGTTTTTTGGAGCTAATTGGCGTGAGACAAAAATTAAGCACGATATAGCCAGCGTTTGGCAGGAACGTCTTGGGGTTGGATCCGTTGACGATGGAGATCGCCATAAAGGTCGAGATAATCTAACTCTTGAGCGGTAAGCTTGCCTTGTTGGACTCCCGCGATCGCTGCGTCGATGTGTTCTCGTTTTGTCCAACCAGCTAAAGCGACATCAACACAGTTTTGACTCAGGGAATAGCGATATAAATCGGGTACGGTAGGTTGCCAACATCCCGATGGCAGATTGGGGGGTGCTTGCCAGAGTGGGTTATGCATCCCGCTAGACTTGAAGGTAACTATTCCAGGTCGATGGGGATCTTGAGGATCGAGATATGGAAAAACTTTGCTTTGGGCGTTACGATGGGCAATGTTGTGCCGAACCATGACTACATCTAACCAGTCATGATTTAACCACTTGCGAGCCAGATCGTGACTGTGAAAAGAAGCACCAGTATAACGAATGATGCCCATCTTTTTCATTTTTTCCGTCGTATAGAACATACGTTCTATAATCCGCTGGTAAACGGAATTGGGCCCGCGCAGATCGTCGGCAGAACTGATACAGTTTTCAAAGCTTTGGGCATTGTTGTCATCAATCCATCCCCAGAAAAAGACATCGATATAATCTATCCCCAGATCGATAAACTGATCCAGCAAAGCGGAGATAACCGCCTCGGGAGTTTTGACCATATAGCTGACGGTGGCTAAAACCACCTGTTCTCTAACCGAAGAACCGCGACCACAAAGTTGACGCAATGTAGGAGCCATCGAACTATAGAGGTAATGGTGTAGGTCACTAGAATAGAAAAAGAAGTTTACCCCGCGATCGAAGGCATAGAGGGTATCTTTACTGGAGATATGTCCGCCACCTCCTAATCCCAGACAACTAACCGTCAGATCGGTACGTCCAAATTTACGATAAAAGGGTAGATCGGATTGAGGATATTCTACCTTGGGGATAAATTCTGGTTTACTTGCGGTTGGAGTAACTTTCAGGTCGGTTAATTGTAAGGTCATAGTTCTAAAGGAGTATAGATATCTTCTGAATCAGCATTAATATAAGGATGCTCCAACTTAATTCCTAGGGAAGAAAATTGAGCTTGAATGGCGGCCATTTTTTGAGCGGGAGAACTTTCACCCTGTTGTCTTGCTGCTAATAAACCGTTGGCAATAATTTGCGAACGATTTGTACCAAAGCTATCTTGAGCGGAAAACTTATGGTTGGGTTCTTCGGCTAAAGCCAACCCTGGTGCTAATAATTTGGTAAATAGGGGAACTTCTGGTTTAAAGCAAGCTTGATGTTGCAGATAGAGCTTTTGTAATACCTCGCGAACGACTGGGTAATCGCCACGCTCGATATACAGTACTGCCGAATCACAACGTTTATAGCTAGAAGGGTTATAAAGAGCCTTAAAGGAAAAAGGAATAGCTTGCTGGTTCAATTCTTCGGTCAAGCTTTGCATCATCGCTACCGCGCCTTCCGACGTGAGATTAAAATAGACTCTAACGGTAGTTGCTAAACTCTGTTTGCTCAAACCAACATTACCCACTGCCAGATAAAATCCATTTTGAACCCGATTTTTGGGTAGGCGAATGGCTACGAGATCGCCAATTTGAGCAGTTGACTGTTCTGGAGCTAGATGACGTTCTACGTCTAAATGTAAGGTCAAACCATTTTTGGTAACAACCAAATTACTCTCACCATCTTGGCCAACTACCTGCCAGCCTGGATCGAAACAACCCGTACCCTGGTTGCTATTGTGTAGCTGTTGATAAAAATCTAAATCTACTCCCAGAAAGGTATTATTTTCTAAATTTTCATCGACGATCGCTTCGTCATCGCGATCGCGGTCTAAAACTGTTTTTAGAGAGCCATTATAATAAATGCCGTAGATAAAACCCTGTAGTTGTTGACTGAGATATTTATCTTGTAATTCTTGAGGTAGCTTTTGAAAGCGTTCTACTGATTCAGCTGACAATTCTAGAGGTTTGTAGTCTGGATGACTAATCGTCAAGTCGGGTTCTATTTGCAATCGATCGCTAATATCTTCTAAGGCAAACTGCAATCGTTCCCTCTGACTTGGCTGGATTAAAGATGGTGTGGAGAGTAGTTGGGTCATTTCATTTATCATTTATCGTTTATCGGATATATTGCTGAGGCGGGGTCATCTCATCAAACCAGCAATATTATTGACAAGTTCGGTTTCTGATTTACCAAAAATAGTCGGCATCGATGCTTCGGGACGACATAACAGAGTTTTGGCCACTTGCAGCATACATATACCAGTGTTGTTAAAAGATTTCTGATATTGAAGCAAAGATTGGATGCTATGAATCAGCGACAAACCAGCAAATTGCATCACTCGGCGCAGAAAGTCTGGTTGCTGTTGGAGAATCTGGGGAAAATTAGTGAGATAAGCAGTCAATAGATTGACCAAAGATGGCTGAATATATTCTAAGGGAGTCATTGCCAAACGCAAAGATTCTTGAATGGCGATGGTTTTACTGACAAACAAACTACTCAACCAACAACCAAGATAGCTGTTGATTAGCATTCCCAGATCGAAAGCTGGATCGCCCCAACTAGAACGTTCCCAGTCAATTAATTTGAGTTCGATCGCCTCTGCTTGTTCCCAATCATTTGGTAATAGCCAGTTGTTTAATTTCAAATCGTTGTGTACCAAGCAGCAAGGTTGAAAACTTTGCTCTAGGGAAGCGATCGCCTGTTTTAAACTGTCATAACGCTGATAGAGTGTGAGAAATTTCAAACCATCTGTGGGAACTCGACCAAAAATTTCGGGAGTGATTTTTTCTAAACCCTTGAGTAAATCTGGTAGATAATTATTATCGGTTTTTTGAGTAAAAAAATTATGATACTCTGGATGCTCGAAAGTGCTGCGATGAATCTGGGCTACTATCGAACCCAGAGTGATAGCAATCTGTTCGGGAAAAACGTTCTCTTTACTATAGTAGTCTGCTAAATTTTGATGTTCTTGGTAATAGGCGATCGCCATAATTGAATTTGCTGGATCGAAATCAACTACCGCAGGTAGCCAAGCAGACCAAGAATTTAAAGCAGGAAATTGCTGAATAAATTGACGTATCCGCCATTCGCGACTAAACTCTCCTGCTGTTTCTCCCGAACGATTGTGGGGTTCTTGCTTGACGAGTATTTGTTCTCGTTCGGATAGATCGACTAGTAAGTTAAAGTTTTTCGCAATTTTAGGTTCAATTTTACCTGTTTGTTTAACTTCAGATTCGCATAGTCCTCTTTCAATTAAATAATCGAAGACATTTTGTTTACTTAATAAAAAAGTCATAGCCAATAATTTTAATGCCTGGTTATTGATAATTTGACGTTACATATAGCGCTCGGGAATCAGATGTCAGAATAATAGCGTGGATGTCTTTTGTTGATGGTTAATGGTTGATAGTTGGTGATTGTGACCAATCCCGAATCAACAAGCAACAAGTAGGGGGAATTTAGTTGTTCTTCAATAATCACTCCTGATTGCTATATATACCTCTAGAATTTTCTTAATAGCGTTATTGAATTACCTCTACTTCTCTAGATTGCTAGTGACTATTTTGATTATTCTCTGAGAATGTAACGTCGATATTTTAGTGACTCTAAAAAAGGCAGATTTACCTAATTTAAAAATCAATACCTGTATTAGCATTGCCAATAGTATTGGCATTAATACTATTAGAATTAGCGGTAATAGCAGAATTAGAAAAAATCGAGATATTGCCAAAATTAATATTTACTCCCGTGATACCACCGCCAACCAAACTAGATGTTTGATCTTCAGATAGTTCATCCAAAAAACTTTCTGAATCGTTAAATAGTTCAGAACCTGGAGAGGCTAGGTCGTAAAGTTGAATATTCGACATAAGAGATACTCCTCTGTGTGTATTGTTTACTTGAAAGTGAATCGTTGGAGACTTACGTGGTGAGAATGAGAAAATATTATTGGAGATAACAAAAATCCCACTCTCTAATTTTTTATCTACGTAAGTCTAATAACATCAGGGAAATTTTAGTAAGCAGCACTGTTAAAGTTGCTGTTAGAATTAGCGTTATAACCTTGACCGTTAATGGTATAATCAACGCCCTGATTGACGCTATTATTATTGACGGTATTACTTACGCCATGACCCCCTCCTCCTTTATTTCTAAAATAATTAAAGTTAAAGGAATTACGGGTTTGAATCGTCAAATTTTTGATGTTAGTTAAATCTAAATTACTAGAGTTAAACTCTATTAACCCTCCTGCGATCGCAGCTAGTTCATCTTCTTCTAGGGCATGAAGGAAACTTTCTGGATCTTTAAAAAATTCCGAGCCAGCAGGATTTAGCTCGCATATTCGCACATTAGCCATCGAACTTGCTCCCGATCGTCAATCGAAGTTATGAGATATCTACTGTAAGCTTGTGCTACAACCTACTAAGGGATGAAATATCTACTGTAAGCTTGTGCTACAACCTACTAAGGGATGAAATATCTACTGTAAGCTTGTGCTACAATCTACTAAGGGATGAAATATCTTATTTATTGCTAATGAGGAGAGATTTGACAGCCCCTCTAAGCTCATAAGACATTTCTCCCTGTTTTGGCTTAGTTTGCAATCAGAGTCGGCAAGCCGATCGAAACTCCACAATTTGAGAAAGAGGGATTTATTAATCCCCCCTCAACTCACAAGGCATAGTTGCAATCTTGTTAATCAATAATTTGAATTAACTAAATTTAAACTTGCTTACTCTCTATTGCATTAGAAGATTAACCAGCAATTACACCAGAGTTAATATTGGTTGCAGTGTTAGCGTTAACGGTATTACCGTTGTTGCTCACGGCAGTAACTGTAGCAGATATACCGACACCACTTTGAGCGAAAGTTAAACCACCAACGACGTTACCCATTTCTTCGTCGTTTAGTTCGTTCATGAAGTTTTCAGAATCTTCAAACAATTCAGAACCAGCGGGGTTTAATTCGGAAAGTTGAATCTTGGACATTGGTCTTTCTCCTTAAGTTTTATCTTTGTCAGTCGTTACAAAAAAACAATCAAACTAGGAATAGACAAGATTAAGAAGATCCTGATGTCTTATAAATGAGGAGAGATTTGACAGCCCCCTAAGCTCATAAGACAATGCTCCCTATCTCGATCTTTCTGGCAATCTAGAACAGCAGTGGTCTAAATTCTTGCCTACTTCATATATTTGAAAGTTATTACTAGAGAAAAGCAAAACTAAGTTGTTTTTTTCTCTATATTCCTCATGATGAAGAAAGTCAACCGAAAAAACAAGTAATTTTTCTGGTTAAAATAGACGGATCTAAGAGTTTTTTGTCTCGGACATAATTTCTCTTGTCAATAAGATGTGATATTTTATACACTTAAGCTTGATTAGATAATACTGTTGACGCTAGAAAACAAGAGATTAATAAGGGTTTTTTGATTTAAATAGATTTGTTGTTTATTGTTTATCAATCTTCGATCGCCCTAAATCCGAACGATCGAACTATGAATAAATCGAGTATAGCCGTACACAATTAAGCTAGGGCAATTGGTATTGTTGGCTTTATTCCTGGTAACTAGCAGCTTTAAAAATGTTCGAGGTGTTTTGCGTACTGCTGTATAAACTTACCTCCGATCGCTAGAGCGAAAAGGCAGAAGAAGAATGTACAAAAATTAAGCTATATTATCGAGTACATCTTTACTGAATTACCAGCAACTACAAAACAAAAATCTCTTGGTGGTAGGGTTAGGACTGGCTCGAAAGTAGTTCTTTGAATTGACGAAAGAACCGAAAAAAGCTCAATTTGGCATTAAAATCTGAGGAAATTTAAAAAATAGTGGAGTTACTCCGAAAAGCCTCCAAAACCAATTTTTCATAAACGCGAGCAGATAAAAGTATTGTGATTTAAGCAAAAGTTACTCTAGTTTATCCTTAGTTTATCTGGGGGTTAAACTTATTCAAGATGAAGGAAATAAAGCTAAATTCTAGAAAATTATTGACTTTTTAATTCAAATAATTGTGGATCTTTACTATAACTCTTGTTATTTATGAGAGCTAATTCCTAAAGTAAATCTTAAAGAGCAAATCGGCGAATCATTAAACGAATTAACGAACCGTAAATCATTGCCTCACTGTTCTCAACATGTGTCTCATAATCTTTACGCTTGACGGCGATATCGATTGAGCCAACCAAAAGTTCGCTCAACCATCCAACGTTTTGGTAGAATCTCAAAAGTCTTACTAATACGCTTAATTACTTCAACGCTAGCTCCGCAAATTTGTCTTACAACTCGCGAAAATTTTGACCTGAATAACCGCTATCGACCCAAATCACTTCAGGATCAGAAAGCTCCTCTTGATGTTCTAAAATGACCATTGCTGCCCCTAATCTTTCTGGAGTATTACCTTCGGTAACTAGCGCTCCAACTATAAAACCTTGCGAGTCTACGACTAGATGGCGTTTTCTACCTTTTACTTTCTTCCCACCGTCATATCCGTAAACCTCCCCCTTTTTTCTGTCGTTTCTACTGATTGTGAAGAGCGCGCTCGCGACAGTCGATTTTTCTTTGCGCCCTATCTTCTCTCTCAACTGATGTCGTAAGCTATCATGGATTTTCTGCCAAATTCCCCCACGCTCCCACTTCTGAAAATATTTGTAGACCGTGCCGTGATGGGGAAAATCATGGGGCAGCATTTCCCACTGACATCCGCTACGTTGTACATAAAAAACAGCATTGAAAATTTCTCTTAAGTCTACTGTTCTCGGTCTTCCAAATCCTTTTGGTGCTGGCAACAGAGGTCTAATTATTTCCCAACGAGCGAGCGCTTAAATCCCTTGGATAAAGTCGGCGATGTGGATTTGCTACTTTTGGAAGACGGCTCATTTAATTTTTAATCGGCAAACACGCTCTCTTTCTTCTTTCTAGCTTATTTTTCTTTTTTATTCTGTCTAATCTTACTTAATCTTCTCTTTAGGAATCAGCTCTGATTTCATTTGGCAGATTATGTCTTTGCAGTTAAAAGACATAAGTTATGTAGTTTTGTCCGATTTGCAACTTTTGGTTTAAAAATTTCTCTAAAAAAGGAGTAATTGTTAACAAATATTACTAAAAAAACCGAGGATTGAGAACAAAAATATTAGCTAAACCGAAATATAGAAATACTATCTTAAATTAGGAAAATTTTTAGCTAATACCATTTCTCGAAACTAGCTAGAAAGATAGCAAATTATTTTTTATTAATTAAAATTCTTCAAATCCCTACTATGTTTAGTTTTTGAATTTTGAATTTTGAATTTTGAATTAAAACTAAGTCTCCAATG
>JASJEI010000245.1 GCA_030064795.1 Pleurocapsa sp. MO_226.B13
GGTCTCGGTTCAGTTTTTTGCTCTTACTCATCGAAAAAGTGAATCGCACTGGTTGCTTGTCAAGCTTAAGTTTCACACGATTTCATAGTTCGATTGACTTTTTTCTGATTTCCTTAAGTTGTGACCAATGGTATGAAGTCGATTGGGCAAAACCAGATCTGAGCAATATCTTAGGCTGGAGGGATAACCGCCCTTTTGCCACGGGAGAATTAGCTCGGACTCTAATCGATCTGTATTTGGAATTTGAATCTCAATCTCAAGCTTTTAAAAGATATAAAGATCTACTACGCCAATTAAAGCCAGCCAATCCAGATTTAATCGAACGGGAAATACAAAAAACTTTATCTTGGTTCGGACACTGGCTTAAAGATCCAATCCTCAGAGGCGCGATCGCCTATGGCAAATACAAGGAAGTTTATGTCGGAGAGAAACTAGAGAAAATTAAAAAGATACGCGCTCCCAAGGAAGAGTGGCGTATTCACAGAGGACAGCATGAAGCTTTAATTACTCCCGCTGAAGATACAAAGATCGCCATCATACTCAGAAACAATCTCAACCGAGGCTACCGTGCCTACTCTGCAAAATGCGATTCTAAGACTCCTAAAACTCTAGGTCGCATCATGCGCTGTTGTGGTTGCGGTCAAGTTTATAATTCTCAATCCACCAATCGAAAAGGCAATAAGTATCGTTTTTATTACTGTGTAGGCAGAAAAGAATATCGCTGTAATGCTGCTGGCATCGGTGAAAAAACTTTTGTCGATCGCCTGATCGTCGCCATTATTAATAAGGCGGAAGAATTAGCCGACATTTTAAATGATGCCGAACTTGGAACTACAACTCCCGATACCGAAAGATTAACTTTTTTAAGAAACGAGGCTGCCGTTGCTTTTGCTAAATATAAACAGTATGGATTTGAAGAATACCTAGACTTACACCGTAAGTTTCAACAGCAAATTACCGATATCGAAGCCAATATGCAGCAAACTAAGTCTAATTTAGAGGAGCGCGAACAATTAATTCTCGCCCTATCTAACCCCCAATTTTGGCAGGAGATGAGCCAATACGATTTGCATCGCTACTTACGAGAAATTGTCGATCGCGCTTGGATTGAGGACAAGCAGATCGTGCGTCTGGAGTTGAATTTGTAGCTGACAATTTCTTCTGAAAGGCGATCGCTCGCTCTCTGAGTTCTAGTTTTATTTTGCTCACATTTAAAATTTAATTACTATAGTAATAGTAAAATAAATCAGGCAACTTCGGCACATTTTTTTAATATGAATCTCGTCAGGGGAGAGAACCAATTTGGATGATACTTCTCGCCTTGAAGGCGGGAAGTTAGATGAGTTAAGTAATCGCCAACAAGAAGAAGATGTCGAGAAAGCAGTAATTAACTATCCGACTGGGAAGTCCCACGCTGTATTTCCAAGGATGTATAAATCAGCGTTGGGATGAGAATTCGGGCGTACAAGGAGTTTAATTCAAGGGGGTCTTTATATTTAAGTTATCGGCTAGCCTACGAGAAGTTTCGGTACTTGAAGACCCCCTTGAATTTACTTCCTCTCTCGGCTGGCACTTTGTCGGTAAACGGTTAATTTAGTATTCGTCAAATCTTTATATAGCGGTAGTTTCAGTCGTTATATAATTATTTCAGTATCAGAAATCGAGCTATAAATTGCTGTAAGTTGATACGATGCTTCACCTAGACAACTTGGAAATGGGTTCAGCACAGGAGTTGTGCTGGTAAAATTCCAAACGTAATTAGATGTATTAGTAACTTGATTATTCATTTACGTTAGTACCGCAGGACTTGCGGGGAAAGAAATTGACTGTCGAAATTGTCGTACTGTCGGGGAATTGTGATAGCTGTCATGGTTCTAGATAAGTGGCGTAGCGCAGTAAGCTCTCAGTCGTGAGATTGGGAAGCCCACACCATATTGCTTGCAATTGGTGTTGGGAGGAAGTCACATTCTGAAGGAATTTATCCCAGCGAGGCAAATGTTGCAAAAATGCTTTCTCGACCTGGTAATTTACGCGAACTATTGTAAAAGCTGCTGTTTTAAAGCCTCTGGTACATTAATTGCTGACTCTAATCCCCGCACATTTGACCAATTGGTGTTCTTATCCCAGCGAATACCTTCGAGGTTAGCTTCACTGAGGTCTGCTCCACTGAGGTCTGCTCCTCTGAGGTCTGCTCCTCTGAGGTCTGCTCCACTGAGGTAAGCTCCACTGAGGTCTGCTCTACTGAGGTCTGCTCTACTGAGGTTAGCTTCTCTGAGGTCTGCTCCACTACTGAGGTCTGCTCTACTGAGGTCTGCTCCACTGAGGTAAGCTCCTCTGAGGTCTGCTCCACTGAGGTAAGCTTCTATGAGGTAAGCTCCACTGAGGTCTGCTCTACTGAGGTTAGCGCCTATGAGGTGAGCTCTACTGAGGTCTGCTCTACTGAGGTCTGCTCTACTGAGGTCTGCTCCTCTGAGGTCTGCTCTACTGAGGTCTGCTCCACTGAGGTCTGCTCTACTGAGGTCTGCTCTACTGAGGTCTGCTCTACTGAGATTAGCGTCACTAAGAAAACGATCTACGGTATCAATAAAACCGAAATCACTAAGGCAACGACTGTAACCAATGATACGAAACAAGCGGGTAGAGTCTTCTAGCTTCCCTTCTTGGTTGCGTTTGCCACAGGGATGAAAATTGATTACCTCTTTTAACTTCTCTTGCTGCTGCGCGTAGCGGTGTAACTCCAACAGCAGAATCATCACGTTCAAACCTGTATAAACATCAACCTGCCGTAGTCCTAAAATATCTTGCTTATTGATAGTTTCTGGTTTTTGTTCTTTGAGCAACCGCATTTTCTGTTGAGGATAGTTATTATCTGGCGGTGCATCGATAAATTTACCATCACACCAGCGCAGATAAAAATCTTCCAAGCGATTAAATAGTTTAACTGGAGTAAATTTATTACTTACTGCCAGCAAACCAAACAAATACTCAACAATTTCTGGAGTTAGACTTCCATACCCTAACAAATCGTAAATTTCTTCAGCTAATTGTTTTTTATTTAAATAGAATTCATCCTCATCATCGTCCCATCTTGTCCATCGTTCCAGACTTTGCTGCATCCGCTTGGCACAAAGAAACTCCCCAAAACTCTTGTGAAAAAACTCAACTGCACCCTCATCATCTTCTGATGTTGATGCTGGCTTGAGATAAAAAGCTGCTAGGGCATTTTTCAGTACTTTATCGCCCTGAGTAGCTCTAATTTGTTGAATTTTGATAGCAATTTTGGGTTTAGACTTGATCAACCGTTGCTCGATAGTCTTGACTCTGGCACATTCTCCACCTGATTGAACGACAGACAAACCTGCCTCCATGAGAACTTGACGCAATTGCTCTGTTTCTAATCTGACAATTTCTTTCTGGACATCTTTATCCTTATCTTTTCGCTGTTTCGTCAGTACCCAATTCAGAGCTTGTTCGTAAATAGTGATTTTGGTTTGAATACCACTCTTTCCTTCTAAATCTTCAACCTTTATGTCACCATCGCGGTGCATTGCTGCTAGCAGATAGAGTAACAGGGGTTCTCTGGCTAAATCTTTCTTAACCTCTTGAGGAAGACTATCTGACTGCAAAAACGCTTTAAAAGCTACTGTTTTTTCTTGAGCAATATTAGTGTCTTTATCTACTACTTTTTCCCATTCACCTAACCACTGCTCCTGAAGAATGTCATCCATCGCCAGCAGTTCTACCCGTTCTAAGTTATCAGGTAAATAACTGATACCCTGGAGAGCCAACTGACGACCTGTAACAATAAACCGATGCCCCATTTCTGAAGTATCACAGCGTTCTTGAAACGAACCTGCTTGCTTGATAAACCGCTCGATACCACCTCTAGCTCTGCCTTCCATCCTCAACTCATCAAAGCCATCGAGGAGAAATAAAAATCGCAGTTTAGAATCGGTTAACCAACCATCATCCCTAGCAAAGTCAGCGTTAACTGCTCCTTGTAAAGTCTTTTCAAAACTTTGCTCAAAGGATGCGATATCCCGCAACCGAATTAAAATGGGTATCCACAGGGGATGTATTTCCTGGCGCACCCAGTCAGCAAACATTCGACAAAATACAGTTTTACCTCTTCCTGGGCCACCCTGAATAAACATCACCTGCTTTCCTTTCTGGGGATTAAGCAGCATTTCTTCTGCCCAATTCTCCACCACTACAAAAGATTCTGCATTCTCATTTACTTTGCCATTGGCATCAACAGGAGCAGCCTTTAGAGGAACATAAATATCGGCGAAGCTAAATTCTTCATTGAAAACCTTCTCTTGAGGCTGAGACTCGATTTGTTTTTTTAAATAGGTTTCAATACTTTTGTAGGGACTAGAATCGTCTTGTTGACTGGCATTACTATAAATATTTAAAATATTAAAAATATTAAAATCTAATAAATTTTGAGAATCACTAGTCTCTTCTACTTCTTCTTTTAAATAGCGACCCGTTTCCCACGCTACCCAGGAAACTATAATTTCAACTTCTGTCTGACTCAATCCTTTATTATCTAATCGAGAAGACAAAATCTGATTAAATGTCTGTGCTAGTTCCGAACGATGAAAATTACGCAGAGCATTAGTAGCCAGTTCTCGATCTAAAGTTAAATTTTCAATCCTCGAATCTACCTGAGTTTCTTGGTTCTGTTCTGGGCTTATCTTCTCTGCTAAGATGCTGTTGCGCTCTATCCAGCTCTTGAAACTTTTTACATAAGCTAAAGGAGCAGCGATCGCCACTACTTCCTCAAGAGTAAGTGTTTTATCCCCTTTTTTAGCAACAAATTCAATTACTTTTCTCGCCGAACCCGCAAAAGCCAACCCCGCAGCAGCCACCCCCACAGCAGGATTAGCTACTCCAAGCGCGATCGCCAAACCTAACCCAGCAGCCGTAGTATTGGCAGTAAACTCTCCCGCTTCTAGTACATTGTCGAGTTCGGGACGGTTTTGCTGCCAGAAGTTCTGCCAGGAGTTGCCTATATTGATTACCATTGTTGGTGTTTGAGAAGATTTACCGCTACCTCTCAGTCTAATCAAAATTTACATGGTCGGAGAAAAGCGATTTATCGGGAAAGGGTTTGAGCCTCATCAAGACGAAAAGTGACGTTCTCCCGACGTTGATGCTACGCATACAACGCGGGCTTCCCTAGACTCGCGACTAGGTATTCCTGGTTGTTTCCATTTCTGGTTTTTCACCCACCATCTAGATCTGAAAACAAGTTTTCAGATCCCCGACGCTCTGATTGCCCAGGCAGTTTCCATTCCCCAGCGTCCCTGGGTACAACTTTCAGAATACATCCTATTTACGGTGTATATTTTACGGAGCTACCGAGTCTCCAACCGAGACTATTTCTTAGCTCCAACTCCCTATATACAATTTTCTAGGTTCTGCGATGGGATGGATTTTTGATATGCTACCGAACTTCGGGTCATCGCCCCCTACTGTTACGCTCTGAAACTATTGTACAAGACTTGAAACCCTTGGTATATAAAGATTGCGTGAATATCAAATTAACTACTTAGAAACCAAGTGCTAGCCCGTCTTCTCATCCCGACGCTTATACTACCGTATAAAGCGCGGGGCTTCCCAGACGAAAACTAAATTAAAAAGAGTTGCCTATTTTTTGAAATTGTTCACTGCTTATTTTCATTACTCAAAAACTCCTCCAAAACTACTTTCACTTCTTCTTCTGATTTCAAATTACCAGTTAGATTGGTTGAATTTGGGTCGATCCCCAAAGCCTTTAAATACCCCTGCCAATAGACTTTCACTTTAACAGGACAATGGGCGATCGCATCATTCCAGGTGGCAGCTCTGCCATGCTTCAAATTAAATTTATATTGATAGAAAAAAGACTGTGGATTATGGGGTTCATTTGGCTTATGCTTGACAGCACATTCTTGACAGCAATCTTTTGGGGGAGGCAAAATAGTCAAACCTTCTATTCCTCGGTTGATAATTTCTAGATTATTTTTCTTCATGCTTGTTCTCTTTCTTGACGACTTTTAGCCCTACATTTAACTTGTGAATTCGCCTTTCAATTGCACTTAATAAATACTCCTGCCAATCATCTAAATAAGGCAAACCAGTCGCGATCGCCTCAATTATATTTCTAACAGTATTATCTATATGTTCTGAAGTGTAAATCTCATCCAAGCGGTCTAATAATTCTAAAACTCTTTGCCCTTCAGCATCGGATAGAGCGGGAATTTTCAGTAAATGCTGCGGGTGCAAGTGACGTAACTTTTGATTCAATACGCGAGCATCGCAGGAGAATTCCCCCACTCCAATCACTATTCCCCAATACCCTTTATAACTAGGTAGCTCTGGATCGTGATGAGTCACTATCCGTATAATCGAACCTTTCTCTGGCAATACCAATTCGGACTCAGATTGCCTCTTCTCGAACTTTAAGACTTTCATGGTGCGTTTAATCGCGATCGCGGTAATAGGTTGCCCAGATTCAACAACTGATTTTAATACTTCCTGCTGTAATTTTGAATCTTTTAGCTTGTGAAGTTCGCGACATTGCCTTTCATTTAAAATTAACCCGTGTTCGGCGATAATATGCGCTAAATCACTTTTTACCGTTGCAGCCTCAATTAATTGATAAACTCTACTCTTGCTCAACTCAAAGCGATCGCGACAATAGGTGACAAAATTGCTATATCCTAACTGCTTATAAAGCTCTTCACTTTTTATCCTCATCAGAGCTTTCCCCACTTTCTCAAAAGAAAACAGTCCTTCAACTTCAGAAAGCACGACAGCCTCTAACTCCTGTAAAGTACTGCGTATTACTTATTGTGGTTTGTCCACCATGGTGGACTCCTGGAGAGGGCTTGAATAAATACGCGGTGTTACTTTGTGTAGTTGATCTACCATGGTGGACTTTTTAAAATGTTGTAAAATCTGCTCGAACATCTGCTGTGCAAATAAAGGAGGCACGGCATCACCAATTACTAAGCCATCAGTGGCGATTTCCCCAGATAATTTGTAACTATCGGGGATAGTTTGAATCCTAGCTAGGCAGTGGGTATTGAGACTATAAGTCCCCGTAGGAGTAACCAAATCTGCAAACAGCCTCCTGTCCCGACCATGCTGATCTGTGCAGAGTTTAGCGGTAACAGTCCAGCAATAAGGATTATTAGAAATTGCTGCTGGGGTATATTTTCTGATTTGATTTCTTTTCAGTAATGCCGTTTCCCCAGTCGCGATCACACGTTCAATCTTGGGGTGCAGTTTATTAGTCTGAGTATTAGTTAATTTTGATGGCTTTAACTCGCCGAGCAAGTCTTCAATACATTCATACCAATAAGCAGTGCGATTAGGGACGATCAATATTGGCGGAGTACTTTCTTTAGTAGCTATGGCAATAAATCGCTTTCTCTGCTGGGGAATGCCAAATAAAGCTAAGTTATAAACTTGCGCATTAATTGAATAACCAAGTTGTTCTAATTGATGCGCGATCGCGATCCATGATTCAGATTGAGAATAAGCTGGCACATTTTCCAAGGTAAATACCTTTGGTTGGAAATGCGCGAGCGCACGAGTTATAGCTTTTGCCAGGTCGATATCTTGTTGTGCTTCCGACTTATTATTAGCGATCGAGAAATGGCGACAGCTAGGGGAAGCATGAAGAACATCGGGGGTGGGCAATAGTCGCCAGTCTACTTTGCAGGCATCGCTGACTACTGTTTTAGAATTAGGATAATTCAGCCTATATAGTTCGGCTACAATAGGGTCGATCTCAACCCCCCAAATTGGAGTCAATCCAGCAGCGATCGCGCCCTGCTCTAGGATTCCTCCAGAAGTACAAATTGTGGCAATGGTTTCCATTTAGCTTTTAGCCTTATAAAAAATAGGAGGTAGGAAATAGGAAATAGGAAGTAAAACTTATTTCCTATTTCCTATTTCCTATTTCTTATTTCAGATGGCTACCTCCCAATCCCCTTTGAAGTTCTGCACTACTAACCCGTCTTTCTCTAACTGCACCAAGGCATATCGAACCATCGCTACGGTTATCTCCAACTCAATAGCGATCGCCACGGCAGAAATCGGCTTTTTTTTAAGGTAAATTAAATTAAATACCGCCCCCGATGCGATTAAAAGGCGTTCTAAGCGATATCTTTCATCTAACCGCTCAACATGGAGCTTGGTTTTTTCTTGAATCATGGTTATTATTTTTCTACGTATATTTTCGGAGTCGGGATAGTCTGTTAAAGCACTCAGCTTGAGCGAGACTCCCCACTCTTTTTCTTGATTTTGCTTAAAAACTTACTTTTAGCGATCGCCTTCTCCCAAGCGTCTTTACTCCCCTTTTCAATCGGTTTTGGAGTATAAATTTGGTGAGCTAGCCCGTGTCCTTCGCTTCGCTCGAAGTCAGAAGTCGGAAGTCGGAAGTCAGAAGTACCTTCGGTGGGTTCAGCCGTTCGAGCTGCGCTCTCACTACCGATCGGTAGTGGAGGGCGCAGCCCGTAACGGCTGGCTTGCGTAGTTACTTCTGACTTCTGACTTCTGACTTCTGACTTCTCTTCATCTACCTTTTCCCGTTTGCGTTTATCTTCTAAATCTACGTAATCGATCGCGATCGCTACTCCCTCTTCGTTGAGTATTACTGGCAAGTCATGTTTTTTAGCCAGCATTACTCCTCTAGTCCTAGTAATCGGATCGGCAAGAAGTTCGTCTATTTCCTGTTCTAAAGATAGACTGGAAGCACATTCTGCTTTAGGCATTTGTTTTAGAACTTCTTCGTATCTGCATTTCAAGTCAGCAATCTTGGTGTTCGCCGTGATGCCACCAGGAACAGTAATTGGTATTTCGTTTTCTGGCTTTAGACTTGCGACTTGCGACTTGAGACTTGCGACTTGAGAGATCGCGATCGCCCCCAATGTCTGCGCCGTATCCGCAGCTTCTTCTATGCTGGTTTCGGGACGATAGATATCAATTATCCATTGGGGAATATTTAAGCTCAGAGGATTTTGACCTAGTTCTACTGCCTTCATCAATCTGGGCTTTTCAATCGCAATCAGTCTTTTGCATTCATCCCAGCTATCTTCTAAACTCTCAGACGTTTTTAAATACCAATTAATTTTCTGGTTGACCTGTTCAAAAGTATCCTCACCTCTCCTGAGCTTGAAGCGTAAATACGATCTGAAGATCGGGGCGGTTTTCCCAGGCGCAACTTCCCACTCTTTCTTACACCAACTCCCTATCGGCAACCCGTTTAAGAAATCCTCCACGAATGGCGATCGCTCTCCTTGCTTCTCGGCTTTAATCATCCAGCTAGCTCTATCTGCTGCTTTTTGCGGGTCTTCTTTTTGTGCGAAGTATAAGGTTAACTGCTTCTGGCATTCCCTTAAGTCTTCAATCGACTTAAACTCACTCATCCCTAATATCGAACTTATCTTGCCTCTCTCTCTGATTTCTGCTTGCTGGTTTTTTACTTGAAAATAGCGATCGCCCTGTGGTTTGTGTTCTGCCATCTCTTTTTTTAGTACTGGTTTACCAGTATTGATTTTTTCTTCAACTTGCGGAACGTTTGCCACTATAGAAGAATTAGAATTGTTAGTATTAAAGTTATTAATATTCTCATTGCTTAAATCGGGCGGAAACGGTCGGGTCTCCCGACCTTGTTCCACGCCCGTTCTTTGAATCCCTTGAGAGCGTTTTTCTGGACGCTCTTCTTTTTTTTCCTTGGGCGAAATATTTTCTTTTTTATTCGGTCTATTTAGTGGAGTATTATTTGTTATTGATTTTGCAATAGTGCGAAATCGATCTCGCAAGGTTGCGAAATCGATAATACCAATGGTTTGAGCGATTAAAAACTGAAAATCGATCCGATACCAAAGGACGTGCCAACAGCGATCGCGTTTGACTTTTTGCGCAATTAGAATGCCAAAATCAACTAGCTTTTTAAGTCTTCTGGCGATCGTTGAGGCCCTCAAGTGCGGTAACTTCTCAGTCAAGCTCTCCGCAGTACAAAAAATATAGCGATCGCCATCGATTATCTCTCCATGACCCTGGCACAATCTGTAGTAAAACTCTTGAATAATTGAAGCATAGTCAAAGGCAATACTAGGATGACTTTTAGGACAAATACCTATCCGTGCAAAGAACTTGGTAAGCTGAGAGGAGATATTGCGGTTATCGGCGGAATTAACTGCGATTAGTTTGTTTTCCCGCATAACTTCTGGATTAAGCATTAATTCAACCTCGCTGCGAACTCTTCTAATTCTTCGCTTGTGAAACAGAGTAAACACTCTTTGTTGCTAAGTGCATAAGTAGCTAAACCTAGTTTGTTTAAGGCAGCGATCGCTTCTTCTTTCTCTCGATTTTGAAGGTCAGGGATGAGTCGAGTTACCTTGCACCAATAATTCCCTTGATATAACTTGTATTTTTTGGCTGTTGTAAAATCTGCTAAAGCCAAAGCATCAATCTCTAATTCTAGACTTCCTAAGTTTTCAGGAAGACATCTAGCTAATCCCACCAGCATTTCCAGTTTGAAGAGGGCTTCGCGGAATTTAAAGGGTAGCTTGTGTTTTTTGAACTTAACCTTGTCAAGTTCTTGCGATTCTAATTTTGCATTCATAATAATTAGTTAAAATGTACTTTACAGAAAAGAAATAAAATCTTCATACACCAAATAACTAGATGGTGTAAGATATAACTAGTTCGGCACTCGGTTTATCCGTGTTTTTGCCGTTGTCAACAAAACAAATATTTGCTTTGAATCCATGAGAAATCGCGATTGAGATTGCGATCGACTAGGGTTTGAGAAATATCTAATCAACTAAAAAGCAAGCTCTAACAGGGGTCGAAATCTGCGGGGCTTGTTTTTTCAATTAAAAAGTAGCAACGAGCAATTGATTTTGCGTAATTCTACGTAATTTTTGCATCTGTTTGCGTTCATTTATTTGTTCTAAAATACCATGACAATCACATTTAAAAACTAATTATTATTAAAATTATTAATTTAATAATGCGATCGCAGTGGATGTAAAAATGGGTAATGGGTAATGGGTAATGGGTAATGAGTAAAAATGATTGATAAAGAGAAAGCGTTAATTCCTTTAAGCGAGATAATCGAAGCTGCATTGAATTCTGAAAGTATCACCTCTGAAGAACAACTAGCTAGGGTGCTAAGAGTCTCTCAAGGGACGATTAATAAACTTAAACTGCGTCGTTTTGCTCGTCTTCCCGACCACGACACTTTAATGGCGATCGCCAATTATCTAAATATTCCTTACTGGCAGTTAATCAAAAATCTTGAAGAAGAAGCCCCCATTGTTCCAGGAGAAGAAGATTCTTATAGCCAGCTAGTCGGGAAGATTCTTAAAATTAGCAACGTCAAGCTCATTATCAAACTCAACATTATAGTAGTGAAGCATTTGGAAATGCTCTTGATGTCAGAAGGAAACCTTTGATCGCTTCGCTCGAAGTCAGAAGTCATTTTGAAGTCAGAAGTCAGAACTCAGAAGTCAGAAGTAACCTTCGGTTCTTCCGCCCGCTAGAGCTACGCTCTACGCTACCGATCGGTGAACTTGACATCTCCTGTGGTTGAAACACACAGGATTCTAAGCTGATGTTGCTACGGGTGCTGCAAGCACCGCTTCGCAACGCTTACGATACAATTTACTTAAGCAAGACAAAGTGTATCGTTTAGGGACTGTCAATTGCCCTTTACCCACCTCGGCTAGGGATATCCCTAGCTGTATGGCTACTTTTTTGAGTATATTTAATCCGCCCAAGCAATCGGCGCAAACAAGCCAGCCTTGTCCTGTGCGATAAGTACCTCTAGTAATTCTTCTGCCTGAAAACCTGTATCCAACGGGTTTTTCACCGTATTTAGGTAAAAGGTCATTGCTAAAATAATCACTTTTCGAGCTGTACGCTTCCTCCGTTTCAGTAAAGACAATTCCTACTGATTCAGCTAATTCTTTAATTCGGTTTTTTAACCTAGAAGTCGGTATAGGTACATAATTCTGGTTGTTTCGTTTACCAAGATTGGATTTGTTTTTAACTCCTTGTCCCCAACCAAAGACTATGTTGCCAATGCGATGGTGCAGACAATAGTTAATTATTAGACGAGCGCATTTATTGACTGCATCTCTCATAAATGCGTTACGTTTATGGGTCAAATCGGCTAGATAGTCATCCCAATAATTTTGAGGTTTATTTTTTTTGTGCAAAGCAACAGCTTTGTTGTATCTTTGGTTAACTGACTTAATCTTTCTACCGCAGACAAGAAAACTTTTGCCCATTGAACTAGTCGCGCCCAGCCAGTTAGATACACCTGGATCTAATCCTAAGCCATGAGAGTAATCTAGTCCGACAGCTTTCTCGATCTCGGCTTGATAGACATACTCAGCCCAAAGTTTTCTATTACTAGGAACTATTCGTACTTCAGATAATTGTTCAGCTAGAAATTCAGTTCCACCATTAATAGTTAGTACTGAATTAATTAGCTCAGGTTTATTCTCTTTAGCTGTAGCAAGACGACATTGACTCCTTACGTCGTCATAAGTTACAGCCTGAGCGGGAAAAGCAACTTGATACAACCCACCAGAAGTCCGATAATAAGGGATTTTTGGTTTATGAGTTAATTCGCCTCGCCACCAACATCTTATCAGCTTGTTATAACTGGTTATCGCTTCTACTACTGATTTGATAGTTTGCTGTGCTTGTTGACCACCAAGAGCAATGTAATGTTTATTACCTTTCAGTTTTTTGCATAACTCGGCATAACTAGCTTTAACCAATCGGTCTTTAAAGGCGATGCGATAACAGTCATTTCGATCAAAGTATTCGTATGTGGGACAGTTGGCAAAATGGAATTGCCTTATTTCCCACAGAGCGCAATTATAAAGGCTATTTGAATGGTGGCACTGCCATACAAAATAATCTCGTAACTCATCATCGATGCAGCCCGTCAGCAGTATTCTTTGAGTGCGGTATTCCATCCCTAATTACAAAATGTATTTGTATATTAGTATAGTATCTAATACGCATTCAAAATATAAATTTATGGCAAAGCTATCTAAAAAAGATTATGAGTATCGACATACAAAAGGATCTGTCTCGTCTCTCAACTATCACTTTGTTTTTTGCCCCAAAAGACGAAAAGCAGTCTTAACAGGCAAAGTTGCCCAAAGACTGCAAGAAATAATATTTGACGTGGTCAAAGAGCATGGCTGGAATTTAATCGCACTAGAAATAATGCCAGACCACGTTCACCTGTTTGTGAACGCACCAACACACGAAAGTCCCTCTCAAATAATTAGATGGGTCAAGGGTCGTGCTTCCAAGTACTTGAGGCAAGAATTTTCGAGTTTACAGAAACTGCCATGTATGTGGAGTCCTAGTTATTTTGTGGCTTCAACAGGACAGACAAGCACAGAAACAGTCAAGCGTTATATTGAAAACCAGCGTTCTGCATAACCTAAGATAGACATACGAAGGGATTAATCCCTTCGGGTCGCTTTCATCCTTCGGCTAAAGCACGAAGGCTCTCAGCTTCCCGCCCTTAACGGTAGGATGTTGATCCTGCTCACAGGCGATCGCGATTAATTCAGGCAACTTTTGTGTAATTGTTGTCCGTCGAAAAAGCTAATTTTCTTTTAGACAACATAGATTGACCAAAAACTTCTTTTGACCAATCATAAACATCATGTATATGAATAGTTTCCATCCCTTGGAGTACTTTATCTGGAGTTAGTTTAGTAGTAGATAAAAGAAGTGTTAAAATCATTTCATTGATCTCCGAACAGGTCGAAGAAGAAGCAAAAATTTTGTATTTACCAAAAATTGATTCAATTATATCTGATGTAGCTAGAAAAGCTTTATTTAGGGGGATTTTTTGTCCTTCAAAAGCTAAGTAATGACTGACTTTCTGTTTAGTTGATTGAATCCAAGGTAATTCAGAAAATTCCTTGGTTAATCTCAACCAATCTAATTGAGATAATGGATGTAATCCTTGTTGATTTAATTGTTTTTTAGCTAGGGCAAAAATTTCGAGGATTTTAGCATAAATATGAAGTGGTTTTTCATAATTTAATAACCAGCCTAGTTGGGCTAAAAATTTTCTCTGTCCCACTTCGGCTGCCTGAGAAATTATTTTAGATTTTTCTTTCCATAGTTTTCGACCAAATTCATCAGTAATCAATTTCGAGAAAGCAGTAAAACTTGAGACTTTTGTACCGAGAAGTTTGGCAAATTTAGCTAAACAAGTTTGGTCGAGTTCTTCTCTTAAGATAAACAGAGTTTCTCGGTCTATAATAAATTCGGTACTAATTCGAGAAAAATCTTGTTTTTTCCAGTATTGAATTACTTTTAATCCCCAGGTTACTAGAATATCTATATTATGATATCTAGCTTTAGAACGTTGAGAAGGAGGAATTAAAAAAAATAATCTTGTTTGTTGAATTTGAGAGCGAGTTAAATTACATTGTCGTAAAAATTCTTGAAATTCTTGATTTTTTGATAAGTCTTTTTTGAGCCACAAAGCTACTTGATGAGTAAAATCATAAGTATAAATTATTCCAGGATTGTTAGAAATATAGAGTTCAATTCCTTTTTTGATATCGCTGCCATGGTCAGAAATAATTTGTAAAGGTTTTCCTACAGTCTTGGCTAAATTATTAATCAAGACTTCTAGGAGTTCACCTTTAGTTGAATCAAGAACTTCTAGGGCTAAGACTTCCAGGTCATGATGTTGTAAGTTTTTTCGGTCAGATTTAAGTTTTTCTGACCATTTTTGATAAGACAATCCTAAAACAAGAAAACATTTTTTGGTTCCTTGTTCTAAAATTGTATCGATAATAAAAATCCAATCTGTTCTTTTTTCCTTTTCTCTTTTTAATTCAAAAAGACCTAGTTTAAGAAACCATTGTCTGATGGTAGTAAAATCGGGAGTTGGAAAACTAAAAAACTGCGCCCATAATTTGAAGTTTTTTTCGAGAGCACGCCAACTGCTAAAACTGATTATTCTTTGTTGAATTGCTATTTGAATAATAAAAACAGGATAAGTATATTGGGCTGGTTTTAAAGCTATTATTTCTCGGTATTTGGACTTTTCTACTGTTGCCAAATCTACTTTTGATTGATTTCTCGGTTGGCTATTTTTTTTTTAAGTTCTTCTATTTCTAGTTCTTTTTCTTGTAAACTAGCTTCCAGTTGTTTGGCTTTTTCTTTCCATTTTTCCCGACTTGAAGCAAGATCTCTCACTTTTATCTCCATGGCTCTGAGCTTTTTTTGTTTGGATAAAGCTCTTTCTTTCCATTTTTCTCTCCCATCTTTAAACAGATAGACTAAACGGTTTTCACCACTTTTATAACCTTTCATTCAATACTAAAAACTAGAGCGAATTTAAACTGCACATTTGAACACCTAATTCTAGCAAACTTTGGTAGCAATCCCTCATCGATTTTTTCTCCAGTAAAGTTGCCTGAAATTATTGGCGATCGCCTGCTCCAGAATCAACACCCTAGGTTGAAGCCGAAAAATGGCACTTTTTTCGTCTCGACTCTATCTTTTTGAGGTTTTGGTTAGAAACTCAGACAATTGTCCAACCCACTTTTTAATTCTTATTAGTCATTAAACCATACTGA
>JASJEI010000246.1 GCA_030064795.1 Pleurocapsa sp. MO_226.B13
GTCGCGATATTTTGCTGCACCATTTCCGAGCCAACTTTTGGCAGCTAGAGCGACTCCCGCTTGAAACCTTCCTTCCGCAACAAAGCGTTGCGCGCCACCGACATTACTTGCTCCAGTTTTTAATAGGGTTTGAACGCATTTTTCCACATAATCTGAAGCATATTGACAATGAGCATCGGCACGTAAGAAAATATCACCCTGACTGGCTTTTAAACCTATATTCAAGGCTGCTGACTGAATTCTCAAGGGGTTGTGCAATAACTTAACTTTGCAGTAATGACGAGATAGATCGGCTACTTTTGCAGGCGTACTATCGGTACTGTTGCCATCTACAACTAGGATTTCCAAGATATTAGAATAGTCAGAAGCCAAAAAACCACCTATTACTGCCTCAATATTATCTTCTTCGTTATAAGTCGGTATGACAATCGAAACAGAAGGTTCTATACTCACACTCATACGGATTCTTCGTTATTTTATAGGCTGTTCTAGCTCGATTAAAACCATCCATGCTTGCTGCTTGATAATTGGTAACTTTAACAAAATTGAATCGAGCAACTGGCAACAACGAAGCAAAGTTTTAAATCCAGGTTTTCCTGCAATGAGGCTGGCTGCCAAAGAGGTTAAATAAAAATAGCTAATTTTAGACCGTTTGAAGTCCCGCGCGATCGCTTTTAAATCTTTGGCTAACAGGGGATGTTCGTCTTCAGAGCGAATGTTTGGTGTTAAGCGACGGTAGGTATTAATTAAAAAATTGTGTCCTAAAGGTTCGAGAAAAATTGCCTTTCCTTCGGGTTTGAGGGTTCTAACTATAGACTCGATCGCTAAATTCAAATCTAAATGATGCAGGATACCCGAACCACAAATCAAATCATAAGAGCTTTCGGCGAATTCTAAATTTTCCGCGTTCATAATCTTAAACTCAATTTTGTCATCGAGATTTTCTGCTACTGCCTGTTGGCGAGCAACTTGTAAAGCAACTGGTGAGATATCGATTCCCGTGACTAACTTTGCCTGATTTTTAGCTATTTTAAAGGCATAGCTACCTCTACCACAGCCGTATTCAATAACCCGACAATTTTGGCTATTATCTAATAGTTTTTGGTGATAGGCTTTGGTAATCGAGCCTGTAATACTGTAAAATCTTCCTACCTGCTGTTTTCTTTGACTATCGTCGCTATAGCGGTGGTCGTGAAATTGTTTTTCCCGTTCAATTCTCTTGTCACTTGTGGTCATCAATATTTAGCCTCAATAATTAGTTTTGTTTATAACCAAAGTTTTGCTGGCACCATAGCTAGTCGATAAATCGATTTGAGTAAACAATAGGTATCAATCTTAAGCCGATTAAACTTAGATAGCTGAAAATAGCGATCGCGTATGCGCCGATAGTTAGTAAACTGCTTAAATACCCTAATTGACGAAACTCCAGTAGTATCATAATAGGCAACAGGGAAATAGAGCAAAGTAGGACTCGATAGCAGGCTAGCTCTGACATTGTAGTCATAGTCCATTCCTATAGTTAGTGATTCGTTGTATAATCCAACCCGCTCGATCAGCTTACGGGAATAAAATGTTGACTGGTGACAGACTGGATTGCCATACCAAAATAAACTGTTATTCCAAGTTTGACGCTGTTTGAGATATTTTTTTAAATACCGCTTCTTACTGACAGAGATCGTTTCTCCCGTAGCCCACAACCATCTCTTTTGGTTGTATGAATCGACAACCAAGTTTAGGGCATCATCGGTAACTAAAGTATCTCCTGAGTTGAGAAATAAAATTAATTCTCCTCGACTATGTTTGATCCCATTATTAAAAGCCGATGCTATTCCCCGACCTTCTTGGAGATAAAATAAAAGATTTTTTTGATGCTTAAAATCTTGGAGTTGCTCAACTTGGGGATCTGAAGCTTGACGATAAATAACAATATGATTAATTGCTTCATAAGACTGCTGACTGACGTTATTTAGAGTAGCGAACAAAGCATCATCTATTTCATTAGCGATCGTTACTACATCTATATAAGTGCTTTTTGCCATTATCGATCGAAAAACATTTTATGGATATTCAGTCCTGACCAAATAGGGCTGAGAGTAAACAAATGGATTTGACATACCCTAACTTATTGAGACCGCCTCTTCGGATTTTACATCCGAAGTTGGTGACGACCGTCCCGCCAGGGCAGGTAGGTGTTACTGAAGGCTCGAAATTATCAATTATTCATGATTTATAGTGACAGCTTACTATATAAATCATTAAAAACTCGTAAGTATTTCTGCGTTTGCCAATTTAAATCAAATTGAGCTATTGCTTTGGCTCTACTTTTACCAGCTAAGTGTTGATATCTCAAAGGATCTGCTAAAATCCAATCAATTCCCCTAGCTAAATCTTCAGCGATAAAAGGTCGAGCTAAATAGCCATTTTGTTGGTGTTCAATTAAGTCAGGTATACCTCCAATTTTAAAGGCCGCACAGGGAGTACCACAAAACAGAGCTTCTAAAATGGTGTTGGGCAGATTATCTTGAATTGAGGGGGCAACAAAAACATCTGCGGAGGCATAAAGTAGAGATAGGGCAATATCGTCGCTTAATTTGCCTACATAATGTGCTTTGAAACCATAGTCTATCGGTCGAGCGGGGGCAGAAGCCCCAAAAATTACTAGTTCGACTACTTGAGGTGATACTAACTGCCGAAGATATTGTAATCCAGACAGCAACAAGGGAAATCCCTTACGTTTATCTTGAGTACTATCCAATGCCCCAAACAAAATAATTTTTTTATCTGTTGGTAGCCGTAGCATTTTTCGCGCTAACTCTTTGGGGTGAGCTTGATAGATTTGGGGGTCAATTCCATTAGCAATAACTTCAATTGGATAGTTCTTAAATAGAGAGCTAGATTTTGTCGCCTCAGCCAGCCATTGACTGGGAGTAACAATAGTTAAATTCAAATTTTGCCAAGCTTTTGCTTTACCCTGCCAAATCCAACGCGATAAATCCCAATTGCGTTTACTTCCTAATTGGGGACAAGTACCGCAAGATTTAGTATAGCGATCGCATTCTCCACTGTAGTGACACCCCCCAGTAAACGCCCACATATCATGAAACGTCCAAACCAAAGGTTGCTTGAGTTTCGCCAAGGCTTCAATGGGGACAAACCCCCCACATACCCAATGGAGATTTATCAGATCGGGGTTAAGTCGTTCGATTTGGTCTAAAACTTTACTGGGAAACCATTGAGCAGAAAAAATATTAATTGTCGGATCGCGATCGCGATGAAGCGTAAAGGGCAACTGTTCTAACGCGGGTCTAGTGGCTGCAATCCCTCGCTGTACCTTGCTTTTAGGGCCAATGACACTGCGATCGCCACTCAGTTTATTTTGCACCAGCATTTGAGAGTCAACGCCCGCCGTAAGTAAGCCTTGATGGAGGCGATATGCTGCTCTTGCTGCCCCTCCACCAAGATCTTTCGTGCTTAAAATCAGAACTTTCAAATCAGTTATCAATATATATCGATCGGCTTTCCCAATTACCAGCCTTTAAATCCAAAGCAGGTGAGTTAGGTCGTAATTTAAAGTTACCAGCTTGCGGGGCAATAAATAGCGGATCGGCAATCAGAGAATGGCGATCGCGCTGTTGCCATTTTCTCCAGGACAAGTCGTTAAGCAAAAGATCGGGTTCGTCCATTTTCCAGTAAATATTATGCTCGAAAACTGCTTGAGATTGATAATCTGAATCCAAACCAGCGATAAATTTGCCTTCTTGCCAATAGACAACGTTGTATTTAAAGTAAAAGCTGACAAAATCTTCCTCGCGGGCCGTTTTCAAGTCACGTTTATTGCGATGAATCTGGGCTTTTTCGCCAAAGGCAAAAATATTGTGGCAAATCAGATTTTCTTTACCGTAGTGCTGAGAAAAACCACCGTGACTAGTACGATAGACCAAATTATGCTTGACCAATACTTTAGAACTACCTTCATCGAGATAAATTCCCCAACCGCCATACCGTAAAGCATGAATATCGTGAATTTTATTATCGCGAATTATCGTACCTGGTTGATTACCCAAAATATATATTCCACCCAAATCGCTAACAATTGGCCCTTCACCGTTACTCAACTTACCAATATGATGGAGATAGTTATGTTCGACAACATTTTTATATGCCTCTGTCAGTCCGAACCCCCAAGTTCCCATAATCGCGATCGCCGTGTAATAAAAGTCGTGGATATGATTGTGGGCAATTAAATTATCGTGACTACAGGCAATACCAATCCCCGATGCACTAGGAAAAAACTTACCGCCGTTGTAAATATGATTGCGAGCAACAATGTTGTGATGAGATACTTGACCTTTTGGTACTTTTGGCTGATAAATCTTCCTCTCGCCTATTTTGATTCCCCCCGCACCCAAATCGTAAAAAGAACAGCCTATTATTTGATTGTGTCGGCACCCTCGAAACAACTCGATCGCATAACCACCGATATGTTTCCAAGTACAGTTACGCCAGTGACAATCGTAAATGCCATTAGCTAAAATTGCCCCAGGTACTCCCCAGGCATTTTGACTAAATCCAGATTGACGAGGTGGTAAATAATAATCTGTATGAGCAAAAGTCAAATTATTAAACCTGAGATGACTGACAAGATCTCGATCTGCTTTACCCTGAAAGACCATGAGATTGTTCAATACAGGAGCAACTATTTCTGTGGTGGCGAGCCTTTCTTCTGGTAAAGGTAAATAATAAAGACGAGCTTGTTGGCGGTCTAGATACCATTCTCCTGGCGTATCTAAAAACTCCTGGGCATTTTCTAAATAATAAATATCCTTTGGGGCTAATTTAAAAACGCTTTCTTTATCAAAATATAGAGTTTGTTGTTGATGGTCTATTTTAGTAATAGGTAGACGAGATTCCACCCAACGATTCATCACTACCGCTTCAGCACCTTGAAGTTGGAGATTGCGGGGTAGATCTTTTGTATGATAGCGAAAACCGCGATCGCCTTCGTGCCAACTTTGACCTTGACGATGCAATACGGACTTCACTTTTAAATATCCCTGACGAGGATAACGCGCTCGGACTCGCCTTGCTCCATTTACCCAAAGATGCTGAAAATTTACTTTTTGTAGATTTGCTGGTAAATTTACCGTCCACAACCGCAGACCACCGCGTTGTGTTTCCTGCCAACCACTAATAACCCGACCGCCACTGATAACAGCTTGCTCCAGGAGTGCTGCCTGGTAAACTATGGGGAATAAATCTGTACCCGAATCTTCAGCAGTAAAGACCAGAGGCTCGTTCAAGTAGTAAGTTCCACCACCAAATATTACTTTAATTTGCCGATCTAATTGAGCCGACTGCTTTCTTACTTCTCGAATTGCTTGTTGTACTCTTTGACAGGTAGCAAATGGCCCATCACTGCCATCTACACTAGGGACGGGACGAGTTCCCGACCAGGTATCTTTACCATTCTTGGCGATAAAAAAAACTATTGGTTCGGTCTGAGAGTTCACTTTGTTTGGGTTAGCTGTCGATTTAGGTTGCTGGCTACTAACAAGATCGATTTTTTGGCCCACAGCCAGTAGCCAACCCAACAATACCTGCAATAAAAAATAACGACGTATCATCCCAATCGCTCGATATATATAAAACTAGCTCAGACCAATATTACCTTTAATAGCACAGACAAGCCGACTCTTGCTATTTTAGTCTGGCGATCGATGAGAAAATGTACTTCACTCGGTCGTGAAGCGTTATACTAGCAACTCCCGAATTCGAGAGTTATGATTGTGTCCGTACAGAGCTAAATCCAGGAATATCTTTAATCGATCGCACTATCGCTGGCAAGATCGTCAATCCTTACCCTAGCTGAATCATCTTGAATTCTAAAGTCTACTTAAACACCACAATCAACAACAACCAATAAATTTTGTCTATTCCTTCCTAAATTTGATGGCCGCCAATAATAAATTAGGAGAACAACTTATTTCTCTCAACCGACAGCAATTCACGGGTATTTTGACCATAACGTCTCAAGATGGCAAACAAAAGTGGGAGATGTTTTTTTATTCTGGTAAGTATTTGTGGACAGAAGGTGGCTATCATGTTAACCGTTCTTGGCAGAGAAATTTTACCTATTATTTTCCTAAAGTAGATACTAGTTCAATTGTGTTGAGAAAGCGAAACCAAACTGAAGTGCTATCTCACCATTATTCTTTACTCAATATACTTTTACAGCGTCAAATAGTTCTACGAGAACAAGTAAAAGCTCTCATCGAAAATCGCAGCCAAGAAATCTTTTTCGATTTGTGGCAAAAAGAATATAACGATGCTCTAAATTATACTACTCAAAATACCTCTGCCCATTATTTGCTCAAAGCTGGTTTTAACCTATCCTTAGCTTTTATTAATTTAGAACAAATTCTCTTTCAGTCTCAAACCTCTTGGTCAACCTGGGGGGCAAAAGGTTTGGCATCTTGTTCTCCTCATCATGCTCCTTATCTCAATCGACTTCAAGAATTACAACGTCAACTACCAAGTGTTATTTTTACCAATATGTCTCGATTACTCAATGGTAAAAATACCCTCAGAGATTTAGCAGTCAAAATGGAGAAAGATGTTTTAGATGTCACCTGTGGTATAGTACCTTATTTTTTCAAGGGGTATTTACGCCTACTAGAAATCCCTGACCTGCCCGATGACAAAACTAGATAATAGTTGAAGAAACAATGCCAACCAGATTACTAAATTTTTTAGGGTAAAAATTACAGAGTTGACAATCTTTTTTAAATAGAAACACTGACAATTTTACTGGTATCCACCGATGCCAACTTCTAAATCAGGGACTTATAGTTTTATGTAAATGGATAAATTACTATAGCGAAAAAATATGATCTTTGCTTTACTTAATAATCTTAAAAAGCAATCTTTTACTGGTATCGCCCATGTCAGAACCAAAGGAGAAAGCGAGCGCGTCCATTGGAAGATATATTTTAATGAGGGTCAGCTGATTTGGGCAAATGGTGGTATTCACCCCAATCGATCTTGGAATCGGCATCTAGGTAAATATTGCTCTAAGATCGACCTCAAGCAAATTAATTTCCGCAATAGTGAACAGTACAGATGCTCGGAGTACCATAGCTTGGGTATCTTTTTGCAGCGTAACATGATATCCTTAGAAGTTATTGTTCAGCTTGTTACCAGCAAAATTGTTGAAACATTTTTCGATCTTTTTCAACAAGAAAAATCTACTCCCCTAGAATTAGAAGAAGAAAAGTTATCTCTATTAGCTATGGTCGGAGATAGTTCTGAGTATTCTCTAGTAGCCATTGATATCGAACCTGCATTTAAACAAATGCAACAGCAGTGGTCTGCCTGGGTCAAAAATGGTTTTACCTCTGTTTGTCCCGATCGCGCTCCCAGAATTATTAGCAAAGAACAACTCGAAAAATCTGTTCCAGCGGTGGTCTATCAAAATTTTACCAAATTACTAGATGGTCGTAGAAGTCTCAGAGATTTAGCTGTAGGCATGAACAAAGATTTACTTTTACTGACCAAATCTATTTATCCCTATGTTCACAAAGGTTTGCTAGAGCTAATCGAAGTTCCCGACCTAACTTTAGCCCAACCAGCTAATAATAATACCGCCAAAACCGCAGCTAGTCCTGGTAATAAACCATTGATCGCTTGTATTGATGATAGTCCCCAGGTATGTCAAATTATGAACCAGATTATCACTAGAGCTAATTATCGTTTTCTGGGAATTCAACAACCAATACAAGCTGTTCCTAAACTAATTAGCGTTAATCCTAAAATGATCTTTTTAGATATCGGAATGCCCATCTTAAATGGTTATGAAGTTTGCACTCAAATTAGAAGAGTTTCTAAATTACAAGATATTCCCATCATTATGCTGACAGGAAATGACGGCGTATTTGATAGAGTAAAGGCTAAAGTATGTGGAGCATCTGACTTTCTTTCTAAACCAGTTGAAGTAGATAAAATTTTACAAACTATTGAAAAATTTTCTGCCATTGATGCACCTAAAGCTATGATTTCTAGTAATTAGCAAGAATCCTATTTACTCCTCTTAACATATTATTTTTGAAGTCAAAATAAATTATATGCTATTACTATAAAAATTTGAAAAATTGGAGTTTTTATGATTATTTTATCTAGAATAAAATTTTGGATTTTTCTCATTTATTAGACTAAAAAATACAGATTAATCTAGATTTAATCAATACTATATACTTGAATAATTGATAATTAATTGAAACTACAATGGTTATTTAGATATAGTTATAACTTTCAATTGTTTTGATAATACTTGCATTAGGTATTATCACTATTTGCACAATTGTTTTTTGTTATTTATTATTTTATATAGACTGGAGCCAATATAAAAGTAATTTTAGTAACAGGACAATCATTAAGTATAAAAACAGGAATCGACTTTTGTTATCAATGTAGAAAATAAAGCTGAATATTGATTTTGCTATGATTCCATCCCGATAAAAATATATAAAACTATGAATAACAAAAGCCCAAATAAGTTATCTAATAACTTAATCTACTTTAAACAAAAACAGTTTACTGGTCAGATCGATGTTCAAGGGAGCGGTAAAACTGTTTGGAGAATATATCTTTGCTTGGGTAGATTAGTTTGGGCAGATGGAGGGGTTCATCCACATCGGTCATGGAAAAGATTAATCGATAAGTATTGCCCCCAAGTTGATTGGTACTCTTTGGAAATTGACTTTAGTAGAAAAACCGATTTTGGTGACTATCACGTCTTAAGCGCGTTATTAGAGCGTAAATTAATTGGACGCGAGCAGGCAATTGAATTAGTCAAAACAAGAGCCACAGAAATTTTATTCGATTTACTTCATTTAGAAGCTCGACAGCAGCTGCGAATAAATTCAGAAATAGCCTCTACCACTTCCTTTTTGACATCTGGTATGCAAATGTCCATTTCACTGGTAAACATCGAGCAAGTTCTTCACGATGCCAATCAGTTATGGCTAATCTGGCACAAAAAGGGGTTGAGCAATTGGTCTCCTAACCTAGCACCGATGATGCGACAGCAAAATCGTCTTAGAGAAGAAGTATCGGGTATTGTCTATCAAAATTTTTTGCGCTTGCTTGATGGTCAACGTACCTTGAGGGATTTAAGCTCTAGAATGGGCAAAGACGTTCGCAAGTTAACCTCATCTTTAATTCCTTATGTTAAACAAGATTTGTTAGATATTGTTGAAGTAGATGATATTAAAGCACCTCATTACAGTCAAAAACTTTCTACAAAAGAAGCTCGTAAAGATTCAAACAAACCCTTAATTGCTTGTATTGATGATAGCCCCCAAATTTGTAAAATCATGGAGCAAATTATTACTGAATGCGGCTATCGTTGTATTAGTATTCAAGAGTCCTTACAAGCACTTCCTTCTTTAATTAAAGCCGATCCTGATTTTATTTTTTTAGATATTGGAATGCCTATTGTTAACGGTTACGAAATTTGTACTCAAGTGAGAAGAGTAAATAAGTTAAAGCATATTCCCATTGTTTTTCTGACTGGTAATGATGGCATTATCGATCGCGTCAGAGCCAAGGTTTCAGGGGCAAATGCTTTTATTCCCAAGCCTATAGAAGTAGATAAAATTGTCAATATTTTAGAAAAATATATTTCGGGGGAAACTTCTTCAGACGAGCCTAAAGCCTCTATGAGTACTAATTTAGTTTAAAAAATTAAATAAAACCTGGCGAATCCTAATTATTTTAAATTATCGCTAATTTTAATTTATGCTAATAAAAAAACATTTAATTATTATTAATAGCCTAATAAAAAAAGTTTTTTTCTGAAAGATAAATATCCATTTGATTTGTCGCTACTAGCTTTCCATCGGCAATAATTTAACTATAGACAGATTTGGGTTTATTTTTTGCTGTCTCCAATTAATGCCAAATCATTAACCTCAGATCTTGGCGATTCAAGGATTTAAATTTTTGTAAAATCAGATGTTATTTTCAAGTTTTTTTTGGGAACTCTTGAATTAAGAGTATTGTTATTTCTGTTCTGGAGAATACTTAAAATTATGAGTAAAGTTTTAGTAGTCGATGATAGTCTGACTGATCGTAGAACTACCACTACCTACTTAGAGCAAGCTGGCTTAAGCGTTATGGACGTAGAAAGCGCGGAAGAAGCCTTAGAAAAAGTAGGACAATATCAACCCAATCTAATAGTTTTAGATGTAGTCATGGGTGGTCAAAGCGGTTTTGAACTATGCCGTACCCTCAAAGCAGATTTGGCTACCAAAGAAATTCCCGTGATCCTCTGTTCTTCTAAATCGACCGAAGCCGACAAAATGTGGGGAGATGTGGTGGGTGCCGATGCCTATCTTGCCAAACCAGTTAACCGCGATGAATTGATTGACAAAGTACACCAACTTATTGCTAGTTAAAATTATCAAGCGCAATATCAATGTTAAGCACATCTGCTAATTCTGTATCTCTGAATATTGCTAGTAATTCTAGTATTCAGTCTGAATCCAAACAAGTCCGCAAATTTTTACAATTTCAGCTAGGCAAAACCGAAAAAACTCACAAATCAGTTGTTCAGGGTGACATCGCCTTATTAGATGCAGAAATCGTTACCGAAGTAATTACTATTTCTCCAGAAGATATTTTGCCCGTTCCTCAAATGTTTTATTGCGTTTTAGGAATTTATGGCTGGCGGAGTGAAATGTTGTGGATTGTAGATTTAGAAAATTTATTAGGATATCCCCCACCCCTCAACGAAAGTAACATCACCCAAGAACTTTTGGTCATGGTAGTTCAAGTTCAGGGGCAATCGATTGGCTTAGTGGTTTCGGGGATAGATAATTTAATAGAACACGATCTATCAAAGTTTAAATCTTCTTCAGCTGAAATTTTTTCGGAAGATGTTTTACCCTTTTTGCATGGATATTTTACTAGCGCAGACAATGACATAATTATGCTCATCGATCCAGAGGAAATATTGAACTTTTTCTCAATAAAAACTGAGTTTAATTACTCTCAGTAATAAGTGATTTTTATAGTTAATTTCATCAGTAATTAAGACCAAGTATTTGTACAAATAATTCAAAAAAGAAAGCAAAATTATGGATGTATCTAGTACTCATCAAGAGCAAAACATTTCTAATGTGACTGTAGAATCCAATGGTTCTAAATCCGATCTAGTTCAAAAAATTAAAACCAGTCTCTACAAACAAGAACGCGATCGCCTGTGGAGAGTTATGAAACAGGTTCGTAACTCGGTCAAACAAGATGACTTTTTCAACAATTTGGTCAAGGTGGTGCAGCATGAATTAAAAGTAGACCGCGTTTTAGTCTATCGTTTCACTGGCGATAGTGACGGAGAAGTAGTAGCCGAAGCGATCGTTCCTGGATGGACACCAGCGTTAAATGAAATTATTTCCTGTAATTTTTTTGGCGGTCAAAAAGCACTAGACTTTTCCACTCAAGGTTCGATCGCGATTGAAGATCGAGATAGTAGCAAACTCACTCCCTACCAAAAACAGCTATTCGAGAAATACCAGGTACGGGCTTCTCTAGCATTGCCGATTTTGCTCGATTCTGTGACTTCGGACAATGGTTATCAACTAAATAAAGTCTGGGGTCTTTTAGTAGTGCAGCAATGTGATAATTCCCGTCAGTGGCAAGAAGACGAAATCAACTTGCTCTATCAGTTGACGATGGAATTGACCCGTGTCTTACAATCTTCCGCTCATTATTCTCAATCCGAGCGAGAAGATTTGGTAACCGCGAATAAACAGTCATTACAGGAGATGCTGCAAGAGATTCGCACCTCTCTTAAAGGCGACCGTGCTTGGGTTTATACTTTTAATCCCGACTACAGCGGTCAAGTGATTGTTGAATCAGCAGCAAAGCAACTTCCACCAGCAGGTTCTGTTTTTGATTACGATGGCACAATTACTGCCGAAAACTGCAAAGCTGAATATGTAGTTAATGATATTTATAATCAGGGCTTCCAACACTGTTTGCTCGCCTCTTTGGAAGCGATTGAAGCCAAATCCTATATTGCTGTTCCGATTAAATCTGGCGATCGCTTATTGGGTATGTTGGCAGTTTTCCAAAGTACTTCCCGCAAGTGGCTCAAGTCTGAAGTTGAATTGATCCACAGATATAGTGCTAAAGCCAGCTATCCCACGCAACAAATAAGCTTGGTTTATGATGCACAATTTCAGGCTAAACAACTCGAAGCATTTGCCAGCAAAGATGTTGTAACTGCGGTTAGCCTCCAGGCAAAAAGGGCAATGGAGCAAAAATTAGGTCAGATCCGCACCTTTTTAAATGCAGATCGAGTTCTAATCTATGGTTTTAATCCCGATGGTAGCGGAGAAATTATCGCCGAGTCAGTAGACTCGATGTGGAAAAGAGCATCCAACTCTTTTGACAACGATTGCTTTGTCACTCCCGACAACTGTCAAGCCAAGTATGTTGCTAACGACATTTACAATAAAGATGTAGCACCCTGTTTTATCGAACAGATAGAATCACTAGAGGCTAAGGCTTATATTATCGTTCCTATTTACTCTGGCGAGTGCCTTTTGGGAATGCTAGGAGTATATCAAAATTCTGGTACTCGCAATTGGCAAGAGTCTGAAATTCAGCTAGTAATGGAGTACGCACCTAAATTTAGTCTTCCTCTAGAACAAACTAGCGAACTCCGCAATCTCAAGTTTAAAGCCAAACAAGCAGAATTAATTTCCGAACAAGATTTCTTGACTTCTATCAGTCAAAATGCCGAGCAGATGATGCAAAGTTGGCTGGACAAGATACGCGCCTCGATGAAAATAGATCGAGCGGTAGTCTTTGCTTTTAATCCAGATTGGAGTGGCAAAATTTTAGCAGAATCTATGGGCGCGAAGTGGAAACCCGCAGGTTCGGTGCTAGATTATGACTTTCACTTTAAGGGCGGAGAATTTGAGCCTTACTACGTGGCTAATAATGTTCAAACCAAAGGACTGGCTGGCGCAGTATTAGAAAAATTTGAGGAAATCGAGGCTAAAGCCTATATCGTGGTGCCAATTCATACTAACAACCAACTTTTGGGCGTATTAGGAGTCTATCAAAACTCCGCTCCGCGAAACTGGCAAGAATCTGATATCGAGCAGCTACAAGAATATGCGGTTCGTTTTGTTAAGCCCCTGCAACAGACCTCTTTTTTACGTAACGCTCAATTCCAAAGCGATCGCATGGAAAAAGCGTTTAAAAGAGAAAAAAGCCTCTCCAAAGTTCTAGAGAAAGTTCGTTTATCCAAAGACGAGAAAGCAGTTTGGCAAATTGCCACCGATGAGGGACGCAAAATCTTAGATGTCGATCGCGTATCTATCTATCGCTTTAATCCCGACTGGAGTGGTAACTTCGTTGCCGATTCTGCTGCTCCTGGCTGGTCCGATCTGACTAAAATTATTCCTTTTATTGAAGATACTTTTCTGCAAAACACTAAAGGTGGACGTTATAAAAACGGTGAAACCTTTGCCGTAGAAGACATCTATCTTCAAGGTCACAAACAGTGTCACATCGAACTACTCGAACAAATGGAAGCCAGAGCCTATGCCCTCGCTCCGATCTTTATTGCCGATAGCAATATGTTTGGCAGCAAAAAACTCTGGGGCTTGATTGGCTGTTACCAGAACAAAGGAGCGCGTGTCTGGCAAGACTATGAAGTAGAAACCCTCAGACAACTCGGTCTGCAAGTAGGGGTGGCTATGCAGCAAATCAGCTACATGACCAAGCTAGAAAAGCAGGCAGAACTAGAGAAAACTAGCAGTAAAATTAGCGAACAAATTCGTACCGCCAAAAATATTGACGAAGTTTTCAAAGTCACAACCCAAGAAGTACTCAAGGCCCTCAAGGTAGATCGAACTATTGTTTATCAGTTTAATGAGGATTTTAGCGGTCAGGTAGTAGCTGAATCAGTGGCGGGTAATTGGGTTTCTTTGTTAGTAGAGCAAGAAAGTGACGACACTATTAGTAGCAGTCGCACCGAAAACGCTCGTTGTGTTCTGCGTAAGTGGGCATCCGATGACATTACCGATACCGACACCTATATGGAAAAAACCAAAGGTGGCAGATATACCAGTGAAGGTAAGAAATATACAGTCGTCGATGACATTTATACCCAAAAATTCCCTGAGTGCTACGTCAAATCCCTAGAGAAATATCAAGCCAGAGCCTATATTATTGCTCCTATTTTCCAAGAGGATAAATTGTGGGGACTGTTGGGTGTTTATCAAAACTCTGGTACGCGAGCTTGGCAGACTATGGAAGCCGACCAGATCGCGCAGTTAGCCAATCAGTTGGGAATTGCTATTCAACAGGTTGACTACTACGAACAGTTAAGAATTCAGTCAGAGGATTTAACTAAAACAGTAGCCAGAGAAAAAGCTGCCAGAGAAGAACTACAAAAACAGGCTCTCGATATTTTGAAAACTGTCAGACCTGCATTTAGTGGAGACTTAACCGTTAGAGCCAAAGTTACAGAAAGCGAAATCGGTACAGTTGCAGGAGCTTACAATACCACCCTAGATTCACTAAAAGGAATTGTAGAACAGGTACAAGCTGCTGCTACCCAGGTAACAGAAACTACAGGCTCTAGTAGTACCGCGATTAAAGGCTTGTCCTTGCAGTCGGAAAGACAATTACAAGAGCTACAGCAGGCTTTAGATCGAGTCCAAGCGATGATTGATGCTTCGACTGTCACTACCGAAAATGCCCAAAAAGTAGAAGCAGCGATCGAACAGGCAAACCAAACCGTCCAGACTGGCGATCGCGCCATGAATAACACTGTAGACAGTATCACTAGTATTCGCGAAACTGTAGCCGATGCAGGGAAACGAGTTAAGCGTCTGAGTGATTCTTCTCAGAAAATTTCTAAGGTAGTGAGTCTAATTAGTAGTTTTGCCACTCAAACCAACCTGTTAGCATTAAACGCTGCTCTAGAAGCAACTCGTGCTGGTGAATACGGTAAAGGATTTGCGGTAGTAGCGGACGAGGTTCGCAATCTATCTTTGCAATCTACTGAGGCGACTACAGAAATCGAGAAACTAGTCCGAGAAATCCAGGAAGAGACTCAAGAAGTAGCTGCTGCAATGGAGGCTGGTGTCGAACAGGTAGTTGAAGGAACAAATCTAGTCAGTCAAACCCGTGAAAGCTTGAATGAAATTGTCTCTGCAACCGCAGAAATTAAGGATTTGGTTCAAGGGATCACCAGTGCTGCTAACGTTCAAACTCAAGAGGCTGCGTCGGTAACGCAGGTTATGGGACAGGTAGCCGAAATTGCCAATGAAACTTCTCAAGATTCGAGTAAAATCTCGATTTCTTTTGAGCAATTAGAACAATTGGCACAAAACTTACAGGCTAGCGTATCTAAATTCAAAGTCAAGTAAGGATAGTGACTTTCTAACTATGAATTCTGAAATAGAAACTATCTATTTCAGAATTCAAAATTTTT
>JASJEI010000247.1 GCA_030064795.1 Pleurocapsa sp. MO_226.B13
GGGTTTTCTTTGATTTGTTCTATAGTTTCACGCTTCTGAAATCCCTAGCTTTTCTTTAATAATTAATGCCCCCAATGCCATCCGAAACGGTTTGGCTATTGCACCCATTGTTTTAGAAAAATTTTCTGCATATTCCTCTTCAAATTCTGACCAAGGAATTAAGTCCGCCATAATTACCCATCGGTTTTCTGATGATAACTTACCTTCAAACGGTAATTCAAATTTTTCTGGAGTCAGGTCAGACTGGTGAGATTTACGGTACATTTGTTCTGGCTAAGGGGATGCAAAGTGCAAGGTTCTTTTACCAATTTTAGGGGCTTTTCGCCCTTTTCTCCTCACTTTTTTCTGCACCAAAAATCCTTGTAACCTTTCTTGGCTCAACTATTTAAACTCATTTAGCAAACCCTACTTAGACAAACCTTGAAACCACTTTGAGGATGGCATGGCGCACGTTTAAGCTTTCTGGCTCTATTTTTAATTGCTCTACTCAGAGTCAAAACCATCAACCTCGTAGAGTTAGCGACTGGGTTTAGAACTCATGCTAAGACCGATTCTAATTACAAACGTTTACAAAGATTTTTTAAAGATTTCGATCTAGATTATGGTGCGATCGCGCTTAGTTATTGTCACCAGACGCGGAGATTCCTCGCCACGGTGATTGGACATGGCGAGGAAACCTCGCCGTCCCTCACCGTAAACCTTGGATTCTGAGTACAGATAGAACAGAATGGTCATGATTGTCAAACTCGCTTCAATATTCTGATGCTAGGTGTAGTACATGAAGGAGTCGCTTATCCGTTGTTGTGGGAAATGCTAGAGAAGAAAGGTAACTCCAACAGCAATGAACCCATGGATTTACTCGCTCGCTTTCGAGAAGTTTTTCCTGATACGGAAGTTGCTTATATCTGCGGAGATAGAGAATTTGTGGGTAAGCAATGGCTAACTTATCTCTTGATTGAGCCGACAATCCCTTTCAGAATCAGAATTCGAGAATCCGACCAAAGAGCGCGATGGTCGAAAAAGGCTTGCTGCTTCAATCGTTTTTGCTCACCTTCAACCTGGTCAACAAGAAATTTTGTCAGGTTGTCGTTGGGGAAAGGGGTCGATTAGTCTACATTTCAGCCTTACGCCTCGAAGATGGAGAGTAAAGAGTGGTTATCTCGAATGATTCTCCTCAAACAGCCATTTCTGACTATGCTCAACGTTGGGGAATCGAAACTCTATTTGGAATGTTTAAGACTAGAGGATTTTGTCTGGAATCCACTCATTTCACTGATGCTAAACGATTAAGTAAGTTATTAGCTTTAATGAGTTTAGCCATGTGTTGGGCTATGAAAATGGGACAATGGCTACATTCTCATTCTCCTCTCAAAGTCAAGAAACATGGTCGGCTCTCAAAAAGCATTTTTCGTATTAGGGCTGGATTATCTTCGTTCTATTGTTACTGATTTGGACTTGAAACATAATGACTTTCTTCATTCCTTAAAATTTTTGTCCTGTACTTAGACAGTTTTAACTGGGGACTAATTGGGGATATTATATAAACAACCCAATTAATTCCCTTTCAAGAAATCCCCCAAACCCTTACTATATATGTATCGGAGCGGCGGGATTTGAACCCACGACCCCCACTACCCCAAAGTGGTACGCTACCAAGCTGCGCTACGCCCCGTTTTCACAAGTAAATATCATAGCATTGTTTTGTGCTGATAGAACAAATAATTTGGAAATCTAGTGAATAAAGTTATACTCGCCGTCTCCGTGATGCTCAAGGATTAAAAACTGGAGAGAAGAAAACCAATCAGCCCCTACCTAAAGTTTTTGAACCGAAAAAATCTCTATTTACGGTACGTCGTGCGGTGGGGCTGATTTTAAGCAAACCAGCTGAACAAAGTGACTCTGATGCTGAAGCGATCGCTCTGCTCAAACAACAACATCCCAATCTAAATCTGGCGATTGAATTAGCTCAAAGTTTTGCCGATTTAGTTCGCCAAAAGCAGTCAGACAAAATAGAGGAGTGGTATGAGCGTGCAGAGTCTAGTCAAATCAAAGCTTTTATTGGTTTTGCTAAAAGCCTCAAAGAAGATTGGGCAGCCGTTAAAAATGGAGTTACTCTTTCTTGGAGTAATGGGCAAGTGGAGGGTCAAATCAATCGTCTCAAGATGCTCAAACGACAGATGTATGGTCGCGCTAGTCACGAGCTACTCAAGAAGCGGTTTTTATGTAATGTTTAATTCGTGGGAAGTTAAGTTCGAGAACTCCCGCAATTCAAGAATTGGACTCTTTTGGTGAATACTGAATCGGAGCTCTAGCTTTTGATGCTGTTGCTAGAACGCGATCGCCGACTAAAGACGACAACAAAATGAAATTTGAAAGAATCGATCGGTCGTAGGAATTTGATTCGACGACAAATAATTTGTTATTGATGATAACTATATTGTTAAAATGACACTAATTTGTTACCGATGACAAATAATTAGTTACTGTACAAGAATATTGATTTTTTGGAAAACTCCCCAGGTAGGATTTGAACCTACGACCAATCGATTAACAGTCGACCGCTCTGCCACTGAGCTACTGAGGATTGCTTCACTAGCCATAAACAATGATAACTAAAGCAGAAATAATTGGCAAGTATTTTCTTAAAGTAATTTAGCTGGGCGATAAATTGTTAATTTTTATCGCTAAAAACAGAGAAAAGCTTTGGTTTTGGGTCTACCGATTTGGCTAACTTTAAGGATATCCTAGAAATAAACTGAGCCCTAGCTGCAATATTTCCTCCTCATGCTTGTCAACCGCGATCGCATTGTCTATCTTTCTTTTATTTCTACAGATTTGCCAGTTTGGAATGTAATCGAAGCGACTGCGTCTCTATATCAAAAGGATCGAGAAAGATTTCATTTATTGCTTAGTCAGCAAAATTTACCCCATTCAGTTGCATCGGATCGCCAAAATAAATTCGACCGAGGACTGTTTTGGCTAGAAATATCACCTTATCGAGTGATGATGACCATGCAAAGCAATAGCAGATTTAGCTATCGACACTTTTGGGAGAAGGGTATTTATGGTGTGAGTAGATACTGTCTTAATACCGATCTCGATCTACCTAATAAATCTTTGCGACTGCGGAACTTTACTCGTTACCTTAAGGTAGAGCAAGACCCTTTTCCCAGAAATATACGTATCGAATACGAACTGTGGTCAAAAAAAGTTCACTTAGGCTCTTATATTCTTCATTTGGATATTAATAATTAGTTATTGGTTGTCGATCGCTTTTAACTCTTATTTTTGTACCACAAATCCCCTGCTGCTAAAGCAGCACCGCCAACAATAAGTAAACAAGCTACTCCAATTTTCCAACTAGCTTCAGCAAACCCGCAGCTAATTAACAATAGAGTAGATAGTAAGGGAGCTAAATAAGAAAGAGAACCTAAAGCTTTAATGTTTCCCTGCTTAACTCCATAGTCCCAGGTGAAAAATGCTAATCCCACTGGGCCTAATCCCAGACAAATTATCGCAATCCATTGTTCTCCCAGAGGGATGACGGTTGATTCAAACCAGCTATGACAAAACCAGGCTAGAATAGCACTTACAAAGCAAAATCCAGCAACTGCATCTGTTGGTATAGATTTAAAGCATCTCGATAAAACAGAGTATCCCGACCAAGTTAAAGCACAAGCTATTGCTGCTAGATAGCCATAGCTATACTGAACTTCAAAAGATAAAGAATTTTTACCAGCTACTAATAATCCAGCCCCCAAAAAGCCCGCGATCGCGCCAAGGATATGAAACCAGCGTAGTTTTTCCCCAGGTAAAAGAGCCGAAAACAGCACGATAAATAAAGGCCATAAATAAGCAATGAGACTGGCTTCAACTGCGGGAGAGTTTTTTAAAGCGAGAAAATAAAAGCAATGGTAGCCAAAAATGCCGAAAATTCCCAAGCCCCATAGCTTGATGGGTAACTTTAAACTATGAATAAAACTATTGCCTTTTTGAATCAATAAAGCTAAACCAATGACAGAGGCGACAGTAAAGGACATTGCCATCAGTTGAAAAGGAGGTATAGAACCACTTAATTTTGTCAGCAGTGCTAGTGTTGCCCACATTAGGATGGCAGTAAAACCGATTAATGTTGGTTTGACTGAGGTTTGGTAAGACATATTCCAATTTCTCAATATTTTTAACTATCTCTTGAGATATTTGGATTGTAGGGCTGGCAAAAGAGATAATGCTTATCCTAATTTCTGCGATCGCTTAACCGAATTTCGGCTTTGTTGACGATAATTTAAGGGGGTTACTCGTTCGTGCTGTTGAAACAGGCGAGTTAGTGAGGAATGATGTTCGTAACCAACTTGTTGAGCGATTTGCAGAATTGAAAGATCTGTATGAGTCAATAACTCTTTAGCCCTGTTTAAACGAATAGACTGAATATAAGTTTTAGGACTCATTCCAGTTGTGTTTTTAAACCATTGGCAGTAATAGGTTTGGTTATACCCCTCTATACTGGCTAGCTTTTGCAGAGAAATTGAATTATAAAAATTAGCGTGAATGTATTGAATAGACTGGGGAAGGCGGTCTTGTTGTAAGATACTCAGAGCGTAGCGAAATAAATCGGTAAGATTTTGATTCTCTGTTGAAGAAGAGTTGATTTCCGATAACATTAATAAGCGGAGTGCTTGCCACCGCTCGTCGAGTAGAAGACTCAAGCCTCCGTGAGATTTTTTTACTGGTTCTGTTAACCAAAAATGAGGCACATCTAGCACTAGAAATTCGTTCCTCTGATGAGCGTAAAAAGTATGTTGGCATTGAGGAGGAAGGAAAAATAGACGCGACTCTTCTAACTTTAGATCGTAAGCATCGGTTTGGATGAACAGTAAGCCTTGGAGGGGCAAAATCAGTTGAGCAAAAGCATGAGCATGGGTATTAGCGCGATCGCCATAGGTTCTAATCTCTCCCAGAATTCGATCGTAGGTATTCATCTCTATTTAAGCTCGTGAATGTTAATTAAACCTTCAGGAGGAGATATTTCTATTCGCTGGTTAGGAATATCTACCACGGGGACTATTTCTTTAACAAAGGGAACTAATATCGTTAAAGGTTTTTTGGATTTTGGTTTGTATTTTTTGCGTCTGCTGCGACGACTGATTTGAGAAAGATCTTTTTCTGGTTTGGCTTCGGCTTCTGGCTGTTTGTGTAATTTAATTTCCAATAAATCGTTTCCCGCCGAGTAGAGATCGATCGTGACGCCGATGTTTTCCCCTGTTTGCTGATGATACACTTCTAGACCTACTAAATCTGCAACGTGATATTCATCTCGATCTAGTTTGGGGCGATCGCTTTTATCTACTAATAGTTTATAGTCGCGCAATTCTTCGGCTCGATTGCGATCTTCGATTCCTTCTAATTTAATTACATATAAGTTTTTCCCTGCTAGATATCTTCCTCCTTGTAACTGGACTTGAGTAATTGCCGAAGTGTGGGGATGTTTTAGCCAGCGCGGACCAGGTTTGGTAAATCTTTCGGGAAAATCAGAGTCGGGATATACCCGCAATTCTCCCTTTAAACCTTGAGGTGAAGTAATTTTCCCTACTTCTAACCATTCTCTTTCCTGGTTGATGGTCGAGCGTTCATCATTCATTAGATCTTAATTAATACTTGCTACTTAAACGTAGCGGTACTACACAGTTACAGTTTGATATACGTCTTGAGCGACTTGGGCTAAGCGTCGCATTGCTTCTGCTATCTCTGCTTTGGTCGCAGTAAGGCTAATTCTGAGGCATTGTTGCTTGTGTTGCCAATCTTCTCTTAAACCAGGAAAAAAGGTACTTCCAGGGACGACAATTACTCCTACTTGCTTTAATTCTTGGTAAAATTCCCAATCTGTTATTGGTAAATCTTGAAGCCACAACCAAGCAAAGATTGCCCCTTCTCCCTGATGTAAATACCAGGGAAGATCTTTGGGCATAGCCGAATCTAAAGTGTTTTCTAAAACTTCAATTTTGCTTTGATAGTGAGGGCGAATCACACTCTCAGCAATATAAGCTAGCTTACCAGAAGAGATGGCTCTAGCTGCGATCGCCTGTCCGTATCTAGAGGAGTGAATACAAGCGTTGGTTTGAAAAAATTCTAAAATCTCGATTAGTTGAGGATCGCCAATAGCAATGCCAATTCTCTCTCCTGGCAAACCTGCTTTGGATAAACTCATGCAGTGAATAATATTATCGCCAAACTGAGGATTCATCTCCGTAAAGTTCAAAGCGGGAAAAGGCGGTGCATAAGCCGAATCGATCAATACGGGAACATTGTGGCTAGCAGCTAGATCGGCTATTTTTCTAACTTCTTTATCGCTGATGACGTTACCCGTGGGGTTGCAAGGACGAGAAAAAATTACACAACCAGTTTGTCGATCGATTTGTAGTTGACTAAAATCAGGACGATATTTAAACCGATGTTTCTCCTCATCGATTTCTATCGTCGGTTTGTAAGCAATCAAAGCTTCTGGAGTCAGGCTTACACCACCATAGCCTGTATAGTCGGGACTCAGGGGCAAGACAATTTTTCTTAACTCTCCCGATGCCGTATAACCACCAAAAGCATTAGCAGCATAGAGATAGAGAGCTTGAGAGCCACCTGTAATCAGAATCTGGCGATCGCTTAAGTTGAGATTGTAACGAGTATTGAAATCTTTGATAATTGCCTCAATCAGTGGTGCATAACCTTGGGACGAACCATAGCGACAGACAACTTCACCGTATTGATCACTATCGAGCAATTCTTGAGTGCAATCGCGCCATAACTGTTCGACTTCGGGCAAAATTACGGGATTACCCGCACTAAGATTAATAAATTCTTTTCCCGCATTGTTTCTCAAGGTTTCGTTAATATCTTTCATGATTGCTCTAACTCCCGTTAGTTGGGACATTTGCGAACCAAATTGAGATAAAGCAGGCTTCATAATCAATAATTTTCCAAATTTATATAGTACATAGAGATAATCAATGTATCGCCCATTTTAACCTGACTTGGATAAGTCCAGATGTAAATAATTGGACAAAAAGACGAACCGAATCAGAAACTCTAGTTAGCGCGATCGCCTCTATTAGTTTATCAATTTGGAAATGATGGGTTGGGGCGAGCAGGGTGAGCAGGACAAAGGCTTTAGCCGCATGTAGCAGAGGAAGCAGAACAAAGGCTTTAGCCGCATGTAGCAGGGGGGGAGCAGAGGAAGATACTTATCAATATTTCAAAATCTATCACTTCTGATGCGATCGCCTGGGCTTTTTCAGCCTACCCTTAATAATGTATAGTAAAACTTCATGGAAACTATACTAGTCTGTAGTCAAATAACAGCAACTCTGACTCAATCAAAAACTTGCCTGTATGAGATAATATTCACAGCAATTAAATTTCTCTGATGAGACACGTTGAAAGACATATAGTTAAGCAAAACAATCCTATTTGGCAACAAATAGATTATTTATGCTTTTTATCAAAAAATCTTTACAACCATGCTAACTATCTCATCCGTCAATCCTATATTATGGAGGGAGTTTATTTAGGATTCAACCAAATTGATCATCAAGTAAAAAAAAACTACTGACTACCAAGCTTTACCGCGAAAAGTAAGCCAGCAAGTATTAAGGATATTAGATAAAAACTGGAAATCATTTTTTGAAGCCAATCGAGCCTATCAAAAATGTCCTGCTAAATTTACAGCCAGACCCAAATTACCCAAATACAAACATAAAACTAAAGGGCGCAACCTTCTGGTCTATACTATTCAAGCCATCAGCAAGCCTTGGTTAAAAAAAGGGATGGTCAAACTATCTGGTATGGAAACGATCGTTCCCACCAAAGCCAAAAACATCATCAGCGCGAGAATAGTTCCTCAAGTCGGTCAATACGTCATTGAAATCATTTACGAACAAAACGAACATTACACTGTCAACAATCCCAATGCATTAGCAGCCATAGATCTTGGTATAAATAATTTAGCAGCTTTAACATCAAACCAAACAGGATTCGTTCCCATTCTGGTTAACGGGAGACCGCTAAAGAGTCTGAATCAATACTACAATAAGACAAAAGCCAAGCTGCAATCGGAACTTCCAGAGCGACAACTAACATCCAATCGTCTTAAAAGATTAACCGCAAAACGCAATAACCAAGTCGATACCTACTTACATCAAGCTAGTAGATGGATCGTCAACCATTTAGACCAACATGGCATTGGTAAATTGATTATTGGCAAAAATCCTTTATGGAAGCAGAAAATTAATACAGGCAAAAAGAACAATCAATCTTTTGTTTCTATTCCTCACGCTCGTTTCGTCGAGATGTTGATTTACAAAGGACAAATCAAAGGAATTAAGGTAATTTGCTCTGAAGAAAGTTATACATCATTAGCTAGTTTTCTTCACCTAGATTCAATTCCCGTCTATGGTAGCGATGAAGCCAAAGAAACTAAGTTTAGTGGTTATCGCCAAAGTAGAGGAATGTATAAGCTCAAAGGGGAAGAAACTAGAATTAATGCGGATGTTAATGGAAGTTATAACATTATGCGAAAAGTAGTCCCAACAGTCTTTAGCCAAGGGATAGAGGGCGTTGTAGTTCGTCCCATCAGGATTACTCCTGGTCAAGCTAATCATTAGTCAATTTCATATTTGACTAAATTTTTAGTAACTATGCTGCCTCAAAGAGTTAATAACAGCAAAAAATAAATGTCTATCAAAACAGATAAAATTCCAGCGGGTAAGTTTGAGTGGTTTTATCGTCAAACAGAAATAGAAAGCGATCGCACTCCAATAATTTTTTTACATGGTTTACCATCCCACAGCTATACTTGGCAAAGAATGATGTCTTTGCTGGCGGAAGAAGAAATTCCCAGTATTGCCTTAGATTGGCTGGGATGTGGATTTTCAGATAAACCCAAGCCCAAAGATTTTGATTATACTCCCCAAGCTTATATCACTGCTTTGAGTGAATTAATCGACACTTTAGAGTTAGAAAAATTTTATTTAGTTACTCAAGGCTATCTAGGTTCGGTTGGCGTGCAGTATGCCCTCCAAAATCCCGAACTGATAGAAGGTTTAATTATTCTCAATACTCCAATTACTCCTGGTGCCAAACTTCCCTGGGCAATGAAACAAATGACATTTCCCTTGATGGGAGATATGATGACTCAAGATCCTTTACTGGTCGATCGCACCATCGAAAAAGGCAGTGGCTTTGTGATTGCCGATGAAGACCTAGATATACTACGCAAACCTTTTTTACAAACTTCTGCCGTGGGGAGATCTTTAATGACGATCCTCAAAAAATTGCAGCTAGATCAAACCACTCAAGAAATTGAGGCTGGTTTGAGTCAGTGGTCAAAACCGACTCTGATTATCTGGGGGACTGCCGACGGCTGGCTGGATGTTGCTGAGGTCAAAAAACTCGTAGCTGCCAACTCCAATATCGCTTTAGTAGAACTACCAGAAGCCAAACACTATCCTCAAGAACACTGGTCATCAGATATTGCTAAGGAACTGTTGCAGTTTTTTCGACGCAAAGTTTTTTAAATATGCAGATTTCCTGAGAAAATTAAAACAAAGTAACGAAGTTTATTTTGAGCAACATGAAGATCTTTCGACCTATTCTTTCTTTAATATTAGTTTTGGCTACGACTCTTTTAGTTAGCTGTGGTGGCCCTACTGCATCTGCACCACCTACCTATACTCCTGAAAAATTACAAAAAATTAAAACTTATCGTATTCCTTTAGATGTAGCTCGTCAGAGAATCCCAGAACTGGGTGAATATATTAGTAATGAGGACTGGGTAAATGCAGATAGTTTTCTTCATGGCCCTCTCGGTTCGCTCAGAAGAGATTTAACCTATTTATCTAATACTTTACTGCCCGACGAGCAAGAACCTGCTTTGGATAGAGCTAAAGAGATTTTTAAACACATCGAAAATATTGACGCTGCTGTAGACGAAAAAAACTATACAGTCGCAGTTAATCAGTACAAAGAAATGGTGTCAGATTTAGATGTTTACACTAGTTTGATTCCTGAAACCAAAGAACCAGTAGACCAGGCTGCAAGAGCCATGGAATCAGCAGAAAATACCTTTGAAAGCGTAAAAGCGGAAGTCGGAGAAACTGTGGAAGAAATTGAAGAAGCTATTCCTGACTTTGGTGACAATGCTTAGATCGATTTGCTTGAAACAAAATTAGACAACTAAGCCTATTCCCGTTCATAGGTTAGTGGTCTAATTTTCAAGAGCATTTTTAGTTATTTGTATAGACTTGGTATTACCAAGTCTTTATTTTTCTTGAAAGCACCGAGCCAAACAACTAACTAATCAAAGTATCTTTTGACCTTTTAGGTTGTCTTCTGGCTCTAGTTTGTTCCCCAGAATTTGGCTGTTTCTGATTTAATTCCGATTCAATTTTGATTAAAATTTTCGGCCCAGAACTAGCTAAACGGACTACCATTCCATCTATAGCTTTGGTTTGCTCGATCCGCTGACCATCGATGTAAGTACCATTAGAGCCAAGATTGACGATTTCCCATTCTGTTTCCCCCGATTTTTTGATTTCAAGGTGATGGCGCGAGACAACAGCACTGTAGAGGACAACCTCATTATTGGTCGCACGACCAATTTTAATACTGGGTTCATCACGAAAAGTCCAGCTTTGAACCGCTACTGATTGAAGAGGATGTAATAAAGTTAATGTAATCACAGATTCGTTCTTTTAGGGGAAATTAAAGGTCTGAAATCTCAAAAAATAGATTTTGATAATTAACAGAAACAACAATACTTTTCTGTCCTGATGTAATTTAATCAATATAAACCCAGTCGGGTCGATCATCCCAATATTAGCCTATGGTTATGATTCTGTCTGTCATTTTTGTAGTTAAATTGTCAATAAACACCTCTTCTACCGCCAATATTTATTTTCCAAGTCTCTAAACTGACGTTCTAGGCGATCGATTCTGCCTCGAAGCTCATCCATTTCTGCCTGGCGCGGTACTCCTAAATCCTGTAGCATATTTTTCATTTGTCGTTCCGCCTGTTGGCGAACGCCGTCTGATTCTGTATTTAGCTGCGACATTAGGTCGTCTACAAAAGACTTGGCTTGCTCAGGATTGATTTTGCCCTCTTTTACCCACTCATCGCTGACTTCCTTGATTTTTTCGGCTACAAGAGAAGTCGTGCCAATTCCCACCATTAATAGTTGTTTAAACCAATCTTTATTATCCATTCCCTTGTTTCCTCAAATTTATTTACTATGTTATTAGATCCTAGAATAGCTCTACAAAAATATTATTATTTTCTTTGTAAAATTATATGGTTATTGAATGGCTTAAGTTTACTGTAGATTCAGATTCACGAGAAAAATTTATCCAACAAGATGAAGCAATTTGGACTTCCGCATTGTCTACTTATCCTGGTTTTATGGGTAAAGAGGTCTGGATAGAGCCAAATGCAACCGATCGAGTAATTTTTATTATTCGCTGGCAAACTCGCCAACAATGGAAATCTATCCCGTCAGAAGATTTGGCTGCTATCGAACAAAAGTTTTCGGCGGCGATGAACAAAATGAATATTAACTACAAAATGACCGAAAGCAAAGAATTTCAAGTCCGTAAATTTCCTAACAATCGCTAATTTATTCCTCGTTTTTGAAAAATGCCTATTTGTTCTCGATGTCAACAGCCTGTAGATTCTCAGGCGGTAAGCTGCCCTCATTGTAATAATCTCTTAAAAGCTTTCGGTCATCCTGGTATGCCTCTATATCAGTCAGAAGGTAGTGATTACTTATGCGATCGCTGTACCTACGACCGAGACGATAGCTGTAATTTTCCCAAACGTCCTTATGCTAAAAGCTGTACTCTGTTTCATGATGCTTCGACACCTCTAGTTCCCGAAGCTAGTGTTCCTAATAGTCAGATGGGTTGGGGCAGAATCCGAAGTTGGCTAGAGCGCAATCGAGGTTTGGTTGCGATCGCTTTGTTAATTGTGCTGAGTATTTTATTGGCATTAAATTCTAGTTAACAACTAAAACACCATAGATTCTTTAAAGCCTTTTTTTAGTTGTAAAAATAATCTTGTAAAAATAATAATGAATTATTTATTTACTATTTACCGATTAAATCTTGCTTAATAAAACTGTGAATCGTCGTTATTTACCAGAAACAACTGCTTACGTCCGAATTACTCAGCAATCGTTGCCTATGGGCAAAATAGAAGGAGAAGTTAAAGCTGCTCAATACGAATGGCAATTTCGGTGGCGTTTTCGTCAAAGACAGCTATCTGTCCAACCTTCTTTGGGAAGAGCCTTAATTCAAGAACCACTAGAAAGATTTCTCGAACGTTCTGACTATCAGTTAGAAGCAGGAAGCGACTATACTTTTACGGTGCGGACAAAAATGTAGTCAATTTTCTGACCAATCTTTTGGGATATAAGCCCTGTCCTTTAGCCCAGAGGAGGACGGCTTGGATTTTTGATATATTTTATCAAAACCTCAATAGGCGCACCCCCCGCCAATACAGCGAAATAGCTAGGCGACCACGGTTAGTTGTACTTTTTCTGCTTCCTCATCTCCCCAAGTCCCCAAATCCTTAAATCCCCATCTCCCCTATCTCCCTCTGCCTTGAAAATAGAGATCGATGACTTAGGGTTCGGTCAATTCGATAATAGCATCAAAGTCATATTTATTTAGCATTTGGGCGATCGCCTGAGCAATACAATCTTGTGCTTCGGGGATTTGGGCAATCAACCGTTCGATTTGTTCGGCATCTACGGCGATCGCAGCGCGATTTAATTGAGCAACTAGCTCTAGGGGTAAAGGACTCAAATCTTGAAATGTAAGTTTTTGTTTGGATTCGGCATCTTGATGGTTGACTTCTGATTCATAGATAAATTTAACACCCAGATGTTGAGTTAACTTGTCAAAAATAGTCTGTTCTCGAAAGGGTTTGGCAACAAAGTCATCGCAACCAGCTTTGAGAATTTTTTCTCGTTGTTCTTCAAATGCGGAGGCGGTTATGGCGATGATAATTGTCTTTTTACCTTGAGGATAACTTTTAATAGTTTGGGTAGCTTCGTAGCCATCCATAACGGGCATTCTCATGTCCATCCAAATTAAATCTGGCAACCATTTTTGCCACAAGGCGATCGCTTCTGCACCGTTATTGGCCGTGTAAGTTTCTAAGCCAACCGAACGTAATAACTCAACCAAAGCCAAACGATTGGTTTGGCGATCATCTACCACCAGGAGGCGATAATTTGGTTGTCCTGGGGCAATTTTTTTAACTTTCTGAGTCGGAGATAAAGCTTCTACCTGTGCTGAATCTGGCAACTCTACTTGAATATCAAAAGCGAAAGCAGAACCTACTCCCACAGTACTGATAGCTTGAATATTACCACCCATTAATTCGACAAACTGACGAACGATCGACAACCCCAATCCCGTACCGCCTTCGGACTGAATCCCGCTAGCGGTTTGCACAAAGGGATCGAATAGTCGATCTAATTCCTCTGGGGCGATCCCTTTTCCTGTATCTAAGATTTCAAAACTGAGTTGAAATTTATTATTTGTATTATTTGATACTCGATCGGAGTCAGGGATAAATGCTCGTAGGGTTACTCCCCCAACTTGAGTAAATTTAACCGCATTGCCTAAAAGATTAATTAATAATTGTCGCAGTTTGCGGGCATCGCTAATAATATATCGTGGCAAATCCTCAGCCAGGATAAACTTTAACCACAACCCTTTGGCTTCCGCTTTAATTTGAAACATCTCTTGGATGGTTTGTAGGAGTCGATGCAGGTCAAACGGTGCATTGTTCAGAGTAATTTTGCCCGCCTCAATTTTGGACATTTCCAAAACATCGTTAATTAAATTGAGTAGATGTTCGCCACTACGATTAATAATGCCCAGTGAGGCTTTGTTTTCTGGGCTAAGATTAGCATCTCGCACCATCAACTGCGAAAAACCCAGGATGGCATTGAGGGGAGTGCGTAATTCATGACTCATATTAGCCAAAAATAGACTTTTGGCTCGATTGGCAGCTTCGGCTTCTTTGGCTTTTAGCTCTAATTGATGGCTAGATTTTTCTAACTGTTGACGAGAAACAGATAATTGTCGTGATAGCCAAGTTACCCCTAGCAATAATCCAAACACCGATATTAACCCCACTAAAATAATCGCACTAGCTAAGCGACGAGCGGGAGCGAAGGCTTCATCTTGGTTGATTTCAACGAGTAAGGCAATATCTTGTTCGTTCAGCCAGCGATAGACTCCTAAAACTGGAGAATTGGCATAGTTGCGATAAAGTCCATAACCGCTCATACCACTCATGGCCGCATCAATTCCCGCGCTTTCGATCCCTTCACTAAAAGTTGACTGTGATTGAGATTTTCCAGCAATAAAGCTGTTTCTGCTAATTAACGAACCAACTAGATAACTTTCACCACTTTTCCCCAAACCCGTTCTTTCTCTGACAATGCGATCGATGCGTTCGAGATCGAGATCGACCAAAATCATTCCCTGACGATTTTCTAAAGGTTTTGCCAAGGTGATCGCAGGTTTTCTGGTCACGGGAGAAACATAAAATATAGGTGCAAAGTTGGCCCCGACTTCGACTTGCTCGACATAGGTAATATTAGCTAAGATTTCGTATTCTCCCTCTCGTTGTCGATTCGTAGAAAGAACAATTTTGTTGGTGCGATCGAGAACAAAAATTTCCCTCAGATTGGGTTTGATTTGATTGACTTGCGCTAAATATCGTCTCAGCGTTCGATCTGCTTGTTGTTTTTCAGAAGCGTTATTAGAATTAAGCAGAATATTTAAATTAGCTTGAATATCTGGCATTTGAGTTGTTTGCAAGAAATCTCTTTGCCGATCTTCAAACCAACGAGTAATTTCTGATTCTTTCAAGGTGGCTGCTACGCTAAGACGGTCGAATGCTGCTTGTTTTAAGGCTTCTTTAGCTTTGAAATATGCTACTCCTCCAACTATACCCACAGTAATCAAAGCCAAGAGCAAAAAGTAATTGGCTATTTTCGTAGTTAAGGATAACTGCGGTAATTTCATTTCTGGGAATGAAGCATTGGTAAATTGATAATTATCTGAATTATATATAGATATGTGAATAATTAATGTAGCGATCGCTTTGTCTTCAAGGCTTTAGAACTTTTTTAAAAACTCCTTAATTAACTCTGATACCAAATCCTGTTTACATAGAATACTTATCGGTTAAATCGTCAAAACCTGTAGAGACGACCCCTCTCAATACTGTTCGGTTAACAAAGTTATGTGTTGAGACAAGCAGGACAAAGGCGTAATTCCGCATGTAGCAGGGGGAGCAGGGGGTTGGGTCAGTGTAGGCATGACTCTGTGACACAGCTGAATTTGCCGTTAACAGCATCCGCTGTTGGTGGTTTGAGATGGGTCAAGACACCTACGAGGGCGCAACAGCCCTTTAGATCAATGCCGATGGTGGGGGCAGTAATGGCA
>JASJEI010000040.1 GCA_030064795.1 Pleurocapsa sp. MO_226.B13
GATGGGAATGGCAGCGGGACCTGGCATAGTGATAAGTTCCTCGTTAATTGTTCCGATGGCTGATTTGAGTTGATTCTGACAGATTTCTAGCCGCTGGGTTACTTCCGCGAGGCTGCACTGAGCCATATTCTAAACATACACCACAAAGGCGCAGTTGGCTCATTTTTGACTGGGGGGAATGAACGGTTACGAAGAGGTATTGTCTCCAACTACATTTGCGTAAATATTACGCAAATATATATTTTTTGTCCAAAGTCCAAGGGACTTGCGTAAAAATAAACTACCATTCACAGAGGAACAATAGTAACGTCCCACTTTGGTAAATTTTCCGAAGGTTGCCAAAATTGTTGGTAAAACTGTAATTCAGACGATGGAATTGTAATGCCCTTGTTATAGGTATTGTCTATGAAATAAGTATGAGGATGTTTGCCTTTCCATGTCATATTAGATGCCCAGTTAATCGCAGCAGAAACTGTATCTAAAATTGCGCCATTCCAATAATTCTCTAAAACTCCCCAGCATCTTTCAATAGAATTATACTTACTATGATAAGGAGGATAATAAACTAAACGTATTCTTAACTGATTTTCTAGAGAGAAGCTCACAATCCTTTTGATGAATTGAGTTCGATTACTGCGATGAGAAATACCATTATCTAGATTAATAACTAATTCTTCTAATTCTGAATAATGTTGTCGATTATTTTGCCACCACATCGACAGACAATCTACGATAAAATCTGATGTTTCCGAAGATGTTCCAAAGTAAATTGATAATTGTTCTTTAGTTAAATCTAAAATGCCAAAAGGAATTAAGCTTCTATTCCAATCATGGTCATGGTCATTGGCTTGTAAGGCTTTCTTGGTTCTACTTTTTCCCTCTCTTGACAAGTTACCGAGTTTGACCCTGGCTTTGGAATCAAGGGAAATTCTGACAACTTTTGGATTTTGGTCGGCTTTTTGATTAGCTTTTGCTACATTTTGAAAAATAGCATCTGTTTCTGGTATTTTTCTAAGTGGTTTTACTTTTTGCGTTTTTTTAAACGATAACCCATTCGATTTAAAATATCTCCTATAGTTTGACGACAAGGTAATTCTTCTGCTCTATATCCTTTCTGAGATATCAAAGCTTCTCTGACTGCTCTAGCACTAATTTTTGTATAGCTAAAAGTTGATTTAAATTTGGGGTCTGCTTGAGAATGATTATCTACTAAATCCGAAATATCGCTTTCTAATTGTGGTCGTAATTCTTCGGTTTTTTTCCTTCCTCTTGCTTGATAATTATCGACACAAACTATACCCGTCTCTAGCTCTTTTATTCCGATAGCAACCGCTTTTCTTGACCACCCCAGTTGTGTTTCTGCATATCTTGGTGAACTATTCAGATAATCAATTGTTACTTGAGCCATGAACGCTCTTTTCTTTGAGCCTGTTAGTTTTTTCGCAGCATCTTTTAAAGTTGATTTAATTTTTTCTGTTTGCATTTAACCTCTGCGAGCGCCTTACCTTGCTTTCTTGCGATCGCAAGTAGTTTCCTTAATTAATTAATTTAGATTATCTGGTAAGTTATTTTTACGCAAGTCCCTAACCTCGGACAAATCGTCCGCTGTGAGGAATGGGTAAGCGTCCTTTTCGTCATTGTCAAAGGATGGAGACCGACATTTCTGAGCAAAAAGATTTTGAAGCTTTCACCACAGTTTCTTCTAGGAGATGTGGTAGTGAGTAAGGCAGGCTGGTGCTATGAAGTAATAGAACAGAAAGGGAATCGCGTTCGTTGTTCTCCTTTGGAACTCACCCTTAGCGGTCGCTATTGGAGCAGGGAGCAGTTAGTTTTTCCGACTCAGCAACTCACAATTATTACTAGTCCAGTCTCCACGAACCAGGAGCTACATCGGTTGAGACAAGTAGTAGCGACACCAGTCAAGTCCTCCGAGCAAGCCGAAGCGGGGGTAGAGCTTATTCGAGCTAGTGTTGGCGTGAATTAAATTCAAATCATACCATGACGAGAGCCACTCCGTCGTCCCCTCGAAAGTTTCTCAAGTAGCCGTACATTCTCATCTACTTCTTTGAAGCTTTCCATGCCGATGACGAAAGCATCTACTGGTGCTTCTAGTTGATAGCGAATCGCTGATTTGGGGGTGTATCCGAGTCGGCCTTCTCCCATCACCTTCATGCCATAAGTACCTTTACCATTATCTTTCATTTGTTGAATAACTGGGATGATTTGACTCGGCTGACCTTCCATATGCAACCCTGATGAGTTAAGACGGACTAGAACGACATCTACCCAAGGTTCTTGCGCTGTCGTGCAGAGTGCGCCGTAGTCATGGTTTGAGCAGCCTACTGCCCGTACTATTCCTTCTTCCTTGGCCCGTGACAGTACCTCCATTACCGATCGCAGTTTCACATTCCACTGTTTGTCCATCATGCAGTGTAACAAGACTATATCTAGATAGTCTGTACCCAACTCTTGGCGGAAACGATCGAGGTCAGATTTTATTTGGTTGGTGCTCTGCGCGACGGTCTTGGTCGTGATTACAATCTTCTCGCGGGGAATACGTTTGAGTGCCTCTCTTACGTGGGGATGACTCCCGTACTTGTCGGCAGTGTCAATAAAGGTAATCTCCTTCTCATAGGCATAGACGAGTAAGTCGGCTAGCCCCTGCAATCCTAATTGCCGCGTCTGGTTACTGCTGTTACTCCATGCCTTTGTTCCTGTCCCGAAGCACAGCTTTGAAACTTCGATACCTGTATGACCTAACACGACCCGCTGCATGGTTACAACTCCCTATCCGAATTGTATTGATCAGCTGTGTGCCAGTCCTCCCTCCATTTCGTGACAGCGCGAGTTCAGTACAATGAGAGAATTTCCGCTCACGGAGTTCTAATTTCTGTCAGCTCTACTATCTCTATGATAGGCTGGCTAATAACCAGAGCAATACTTTAGACATCTGAAGTTACATTTCTGTTATCTATTTTGGTAAGCAATAAGAAAGATTGAGATCCGACTTGGAAGGTTAAGGCGATCGCGCAATTTTCAAGAACTTTCAACCGAGAGCGAATCCCCCTGACCGACTGGATAGAGTGCTGTGGGCAAAACTTCATCCATATGTTCGACCAAGACGAAGTGAAGTTGCTCTCGTGCCGAGGTAGGCACCTCCTTCAGGTCTCGTTCGTTCTCTTTCGGGAGGATGACAGTGTTAACTCCCGCACGTTGGGCGGCCAAGATCTTTTCTTTGATCCCACCCACTGCGAGTACTCTACCTCGCAGGGTAATCTCCCCCGTCATAGCCACCCGCTTGTGGGCGGGACGCTCGGTCAGTGCTGAAATCAAGGCTGTAGCAAGGGTAATACCTGCTGAAGGGCCATCTTTGGGAATTGCTCCCGCAGGAACGTGGATATGCACGTCACATTTTTGGTAGAAGTCTTCGGGTATTTTCAGCTCGGTTGAACGAGAGCGGGCATAGGTTAGTGCAGCCTTAGCCGACTCTTGCATTACCTTTCCCAGATGACCAGTTAGGGTTAGATTGCCTTTACCTGGAACCAGTGCTGTCTCAATTAAAAGTAAGTCTCCTCCAGTCGGCGTCCAAGCTAGTCCAGTTGATACCCCACATTCATCTTTACCGAGATGAACTTCGGCTCGAAAAGGCGGAGACTCTAATAATTCCTCCAGCTCGCTGGCATTGACGGTAAAAGGTCCTAGTTCTCCAGTCGCTACCCTACAGGCAATCTTGCGACATACCGAGCCAATCCAACGTTCTAAATTTCTGACCCCCGCTTCGCGGGTATACTCTCTAATTAGGCGTTGCAGGACTGCCTCCTCGATTGTCAATTGTCCTGCTTGGAGACCGCTCTCTTCTATCTGGCGGGGAATCAGGAAGCGACGGGCAATGTGTAATTTCTCGTCCTCAGTATAACCTGGCAGTTCCAAAACTTCCATCCGATCCAGCAGTGCTGGCGGGATAGTATCGGTGAGGTTAGCCGTGCAAATGAACATGACCTTTCTCAGATCGAAGGGGAGATCCAGATAATGATCCAGAAAGGCGTGGTTTTGCTCCGGGTCGAGCACTTCCAGAAGTGCTGCTGCTGGATCTCCTTGAAAACCAACTGTCAGCTTGTCTACTTCTCGAGCATAAAAACTGGATTGTTGGACTCGGCGCGGCGCAATTGCTGGATAATGCGTCCTGGTAAAGCCCCAATATAAGTGCGGCGGTGACCTCGAATCTCGGCTTCATCCCGCATCCCGCCCAGGGAGAAGCGGACAAATTTACGACTTTTGAAAAACCCAAACAAATGGCTCAACAGCATCCAGCTCTCTACAATCAACTACAATATTACTATAAGCTAGACCCACGGGAGTGGATTTAGATTCATCTTCAATAATCAAGGGAGCAGGGTTACACTTTGAGCATCGAGTCAATCTTTAACATCCTAGCCATACAAAATTTCAAGCTTGAGACTCACAATTAAGTGCGATCCTTTGCCAGAATTATCTCCACCTGGGTTTTTGAACTAAGGGTTCAATCTCAGTAATCATAAATGGCCTTTCTGGAAAGTTAAGTTAAATTTTCATTTGCACCAGTTCTCTGTGTTCTTCCGATGAGATTAACGGAAGTGTAACCGTTCATTCCCCCCTCCAAAAAAGTAAGGGAAAATTAGGAGACTGGCGATCGCGGTAGTCCATTAATTAACTGCCAACAGGAAAGGTCGGAGGAGCAAGGCCTTTTTAATTCGCGTTGTTAATTGTTCACTTACTACGCAAACGCCTCTTAGTGAAGAGAGAGCTTGTAAGAAAAATGTTTGTGTGGATTTAGTCTTGCTTAATTGCTAAAATAGCCAATTTTGTTGACATTCATCTTGGCAATACATTTTTACTGTCTGGCTCGATCCCAGATAATTGCCATTATCTGGGATCGAGATATTAGTAAATTTGTTCGACTTGATAAATATTCAACAAAATCAAGAGTTCAGAATGGAAACTCAAACAAGCTTACGGATCGTAACTTAGGATTTTACAGAACCTGCAAGAATGCCGCGCACAAAATAGCGTTGCAGTCCAAAAAATACCATTAATGGTACGGTCATGGTGATAAATGCTCCAGCGGTGAGTAAATGCCAATCCTGACCGCGGGAGCCGACCAGATTAGTCAGTTGAATCGTTACCGGGGCAACATCAGGAGTTCCGCCAAGATAGATCAGAGCAACCAGTAAATCATTCCAGACCCAGAGAAATTGAAACACGGCAAAGGAGGCGATCGCTGGCATGGAGAGGGGGACGATTAATCGGGTGAAAATTTTGAGATGGGATGCACCATCGACTTCGGCCGCTTCGATTAGATCCCTGGGTAAAGCCCCAATATAATTGCGCAACAAATAAATACCCAGGGGCAAGCCATAGCCGGTATGGGCCAACCACACCCCCAAAAAACTGTTAGATAAACCTAAATCTCGATACGCCCGCAAAATCGGAATTAAGGTGGTTTGTAGGGGAACCACCAACAGGCAAACCACAATGATAAATAAGAGTTGCCGTCCGGGAAATTTCATCCAGGCAAAAGCATAGGCAGCAAAGGTGGCGATCGCAATGGGAATCACCGTCGCCGGAATCGAAATGGTCAAACTGTTTAAAAATGCCTGCCCCATTCCCTGAGATTGAATCACTTCCAGGTAATTGCCCAGGTGATATTGGGTCAGTTCAAAAGGATGCTGCAAGATTGTCCACCACCCCGTCTTTAGCATGGCATCGCGCCTGCGCAAGGAACTAATCAAGAGTCCCACCGTGGGCAAAGTCCAGGTGAAAGCAATAATTAAAATAGCGAGGTGAATTGGTGCTTGCTGCCAAAATTCTGCTGGGTTTTGGCGTTTTTTCTCCATCATCTCAATCTCTCCTGGGCTCTAAAGCGGCGAATATTACTAATCATCACGGGAATAATTAACAGTAATAAAATAACGGCGATCGCACTACCCCGCCCAAAATTGCGGAAGTTAAACATTTCTTTAATCATGCGACTGGCAATCACTTCCGTCCCTTGATTGCCCCCAGTCATCACAAAGACAATATCAAACACTTTCAAAACTAAAATCACCACCGTCGTACTAACGACCAAAATGGTGGAACGAATCATGGGAATAGTCACCCGCCAAAAAATTTGCCAACCGTTCGCCCCATCGATGCGAGCTGCTTCGATGACATCTTCGGGAATACCTTTGACTGCCGCCGATAAAATCACCATACAAAAACCCGTATACAGCCAAATCATGATGGCAATCAGGGCCAAATTATTGACCGAACGCTCCACCAGCCACCCCACTGGTTCAAAGCCTAAACTGACTATGATGGCGTTAAGCAAACCGATTTGCTCGTCCCCTGCAGGTTTGTAGGCATAGACAAATTTCCAAATCACACTCGCTCCCACAAAGGAGATTGCCATGGGTAAGAAAATTAGAGATTTGGCAATGGGTTCATAGCGTACTTTATCCACCAAAACGGCGATAACTAACCCCAAACTAACGCTGACTCCAGTTACCAATACCAGCCATAGTAAATTGTTGCGAAATGCCACCAACATGGCTCGGTTGGTAAAGGCAAAAACGTAATTTTTTAAGCCGACAAAATTCGCCGAACGCCCATCAAAAAAGCTGAGATAGACAGTCTGAATGGTGGGCAAAATTAAATAGGCAGATAAAATTGCCAACGCTGGCGCGATATACACCCAGGGCAAAAAGTGACGATTCCAGGGTTTGGGGAGGGCATTAATCCCATAATTCGCCAGATAAAATAGCCCGATTACACCGCCACAGCCCAAGGCGATCGCCACCACTACATCTAAAATACGAGAAAAAACTTCCATTTGTGCCTCATCTGGACAACAACTTTACAAGGGAACTGAGTAATTATTCTGGCCAACTGGATTCAATATTTTGCAGCACAGTATCTACATCCATACCCCCCACATAATCCACCATACCCGACCAGAACGTACCCGTTCCCACTGCACCGGGCATCATATCCGACCCGTCAAAACGAATTACTTCTGCATCGGCAAGAATCTGCGCCTGTTTTTTCGTCAACTCATCTGGATAGAGTTCTGGGGCAATATTGTTACGGGGAGAAATATATCCTCCTAAACTCGCAGCAATTTCATGGGGTACTTCACTGGCCAGATACTCCATTAACTGTCGGGCTTCTGGGGTGTCGTTAAACATGGCAAACACATCCCCCGCCACCAAAATTGGTAAACCCCGATCTGAATTAATGGACGGTAAAGGGAAAATCGCTACATCTTCTGCTTGATTAATATTTTCTGGAAGGAAAGAAGCAATAAAATTCGCTTGGCGGTGGAGATAACAACTGGGATTATCCCCAAATAACCCTTGAATCGAATCTCCAAAAGGCGTGCTGAGGACCCCCACCATGCCACCATAGACATAGTCTTCATTACGGACAATTTTACCAAAGGTTTCAAAGGCATTTTTCACAGAATTATCCGTAAAAGGAATTTCGTGTCTAATCCAGCGATCGTAGGTTTCCGCTCCTGCTGTACGCAGCATGATGTCTTCCACCCAGTCTGTACCAACCCATCCTGTTCCATCTCCACTTTCCATACCGAGACACCAGGGGGTTTTTCCCTCTGACACCAGGCGCTCGCTCAAGGCTAGCATTTCAGCCCAAGTTTGGGGAATCTCGTAACCGTTTTTCTCAAAGACCCTCGGATTATACCAGACCAAACTTTTCACCGAAGCCCTATACCAAACCCCATAAAGAGTGTCGTCAACGCTGCCCAACTCCAACCAAGAATCAGCATAAGCCTCTTGCAACTTTTCGGGAGTCATGAAGTTCGTCAGGGGAATCAATCTTCCTTCTCGAGCAAAATCCGCCATCAACCCGGGTTGGGGGAACATCGCCAGATCTGGAGGATTACCGGAATCGACACGAATCGGTAAGGTGGTGGTAAAAGTGTGCGTGCCTTCATAAACTATTTCAATGCCTGTTTGTTCCTTAAAGGGGGCTAAGGCTTGTTCGAGTTTTCTTTGCTGTTCGCCGACCATCACACCGAGGATGGTGACTTGTTTTTTGCTACTGTCACTTTCCTCATTTGCTGATTGACAACCGACTAACAAAGTTAAACTGATTAAGGCGGCGGAAAATAAACCAAGTCCAAAGGTTGTTTGAGAATTTTTCATCAAATAAAAATTGAATTCTTTAACAGAGAAAATAGTCGGTTTTTTGGGTATTGAGTAGTCAGACAAAAATAAATTGGTTCGTAACAGTTTACTCGGCCACAATCACCGTTTCCATTTCCCGATCGAAGAGATAAATACGTTGGAGATCGAATAATAAATCGAGGGTTGACCCCTGCCTTACTCTGGCACGGGGATCGAGACGGGCCACAAATTCTACACCATCTGGGGTTTCTAGATAAACAATCAGTTCGCTGCCCATCATTTCAATGAGATGGACTTCGGCTCTAATGTTGACCCCTTCAATATCTAGAGGGAGATATTGGGGATGATAGATATTTTCGGGGCGAATCCCCAGAGTCAGGGGGCGATCGCCTGCCTCGGTACTCAACTGGGGAAGGGCTTGGTTAAGGGGAATCAAATCTCGACCCAACTGTAAATAGACTTTTCCTTCCCGTTCGACCTTTTCTACTTCAAAGAAATTCATCGCCGGACTGCCGATAAATCCCGCCACGAACATATTAATCGGGTTGTTGTATAAGTTGGTCGGGGTGTCCACCTGCTGTAAAATCCCGTCCTGCATCACCGCAATGCGATCGCCCATAGTCATGGCTTCCACTTGATCGTGGGTGACATAAATAAAGGTGGTATTGAGATCTTCATGAAGTTTGCTAATCTCTTTTCTCGCCTGTACCCGCAACTTCGCATCCAGATTAGACAAGGGCTCATCCATCAAAAATACGGCTGGTTTCCGTACAATCGCCCGACCGACTGCCACCCGTTGCCGTTGACCCCCCGACAGTTCCTTTGGTTTACGGTTAAGCAACTTTTCAATCCCCAACTGTTGCGCCGCACTGTGGACGCGCTGCTTAATTTCTGGACGGGATTTCCCCTGTAACTCCAAACTAAACGCCATATTTTCAAAGACGCTCATGTGGGGATAGAGAGCATAGGACTGGAACACCATAGCAATGTCGCGGTCTTTCGGAGGCAACTCGTTGACTCGGCGCTCGCCAAGATAAATTTGTCCTTTGGTAATGGACTCCAGCCCCGCCAACAGCCTCAAGCAAGTAGTTTTGCCACAACCTGACGGTCCGACAAAGACCAAAAATTCACCATCCTCAATGTCAAGATTCAGATTATTAACAGCGATATAATCTCCAAATTGCTTCGTCACTCGATCGAATGTTACATGGGCCATAAATAATCAATTGATGGAAAGAACAATTATCGCCCATTAAACCGAAAGATCGGCAAAATCGTCAAAAATTGAGAAATTAATACTTCAATAACCTGCGCCAGATCCAGAGATATTGACTTATATTTGGCTAAATAAAGTTAAAATCAGACATTAAATCGAGATCGGCCCCATAAAATATAAGTGTCACCCCATAATTAGTAGCTAAAGGAGGTGCGAGTTATGAAAACCAGGAGAGACTTTCGTAACCAAAGTTCTCAACCACAATCAACCTCAATACCCGAGTATCGAAAAGAGGAAATAGAAAAGGTAAATAGGGCTCTAGAGAGCTGCAAAGCAAAGGGAACAAGTACATATCTAACCGTTAAGGGAAAAACTTATCTTATTACCCCTAATGGCGTAATGTCATATGAAGGAACTACGACCGTCGCTTATTCACAATCCAGACAGTATAGAGAAATGTCAGCCAAAAATGAAGAGAAATTAATTGATTAAAGGTACCTCGAAAAATTGAGCGAGTGGGAAGGCCAAAGGGGAGCATCCCATTTAGGCAAGTAAACTAAACAGCAATTTGTCCATTAAGATAAGTACATCTTAATTGCAGCATGGGACTGACTGAATCGGGCGTTGTTCAAAAACGGGGGATTTTGGGTCACAAACGCAGCGCAAATTAAGCCAAATTTTAACTTAGCTTGAAAGACAAAAGTATTATTATTGGAACTTGATTGTCAGGCGCGTTGAAAAAGGTCAAATCCTAACAGTGACAACCAATGTGGATGCTTTTCTCCTGTCATCAGTTCCCTAGGAGTTTTTCCTTTTCGTTCAGTCACTCGGCTTGACCTAAAGGTACGATGATTCAGAAAAAATCGGAGAAGGTCGAGATCATCAGAATTCAGGTGCTTTCTTAAGAAAAAGTAATTTCAAGTCGCGAGAATTAAGGTTTTCTACTAAAGAACTGGCTCTCATCCTCCTATTATTGAGCAATAGTCTAAAACATTTGTTCTATATAAATTAGGTTGTTTTTTCCCAAAGTGTAACCCTACTTTGAACTACGCCGAAATCTGACTTTCAATGATGAAGATGCTGTAGCTCCATTGGAGGAATTACAGCAAGCTTATCCCGACGCTGACATATTTCTTAATGGAGAATTAGCGCTCGATTTTCCCGAAGATGTCAGGATTCCCCTTGAGCCTAATCAAATGGCTACGGCTGTTTTGAGTGGGAGTAGGATTAAGTTTAGTTATTGTGGGTTGGATCGGGCGATCGCACTGTTGAAGGAACAGTACGCGGTGGGAACGGTAGAGGTTAGAATAAGGCGCTCTAAAGCATAATATATTTCAATCTTAATTCACCAACGTCGCTAAACTAAGATATCCTTTCAGGACAAATTATTTAGTTCCCGAAGAATTTTTACCCATTAAGATATCCCAAGCTGTCTGAGCTGCTTCTTGAAGGCGATCGCCTAAGTCAGAAATTTCATCAACAATTTTTTGCCAATTTTCCTGGGCATCTTTTTGAATAATTTCTACTGAATGTTCGATCCGTTTGGGGTCAAGCAGTTCGTTCTTTTCAATCGCCTTCCTAGCACTACGGACGGCTTTTAGGTAAGCATCCCGTGTTAGAGTTTGAGCATTTTCAATTTCCGACTGTGCCCGTTTTTTGATTGCCTCGACTAAGGCTTTGGTTTCTTGCTTGAGTCGAGCGCTTTCTCCTGCCATTTCTTTTTCCACTAAAGCATTAGTTTCGGGACTAACGGTCACGATTGTTGTTTCTTTAGTTTCAGGGGTGTTCTTAGTATCTGTCATGGTTAGTTCTCCTAATTGATTACTAAATATTTTGAGTTTTATTGTTCTCTCCTTTGTTGTTACGGGTGATTAGTCATTCAGCCGAACTCCCAACTCCTAATTACTACCAATTTCAACAGATGAGGTTGAATTAACTCACAGAGCCTTTAACAGATCGTTGCGGGTAACAATTCCTACTAACCTGCCTGTTTCATCTACTACAGGTAAGCGATTGATGCTCTTAGTCAGCATCAGTTCTGCTGCTTGGGACACGGGAGCATTGGGGGAGATAGTAATCGGCTTGCTGGTCATCACATCGGCGACAAATATTCCCAAACTTTTTTTTAGTTGTTGCTTGAATTTATCTAGAGGTTCTAGATAGATAATACTGTCTAGAAAAGTTAGATACAAAGGCATCCGAATCGGTTTTTCTTTAAATAGCAAGTCGGCTTCGGATACCACACCAACTACTTGACCTTCATCATCCACAACTGGTAAGCCACTAATATGCTTTTCTTCTAGCAGCTTAAGAACGGTTTCTACTGAATCCGAGCGCTTGACCGCAAATGGCTCGAGTGCCATTACCTCTTTTACCAATGTCACTTGATTAGTCATTACATATTCTCCATAACTTGGTTTTACGAGCTGATTAATTCTGGAGCCAGACGCTTAAAGACCAGACGCTCGTTTTCCACATCCACAAAGATGGTGTCTCTATCTTTTAGTTCACCCCGCAGAATTTTCTTGGCTATCTGGGTTTCCAGCTCTTTTTGAATTGCCCGCTTGAGAGGACGTGCACCGTAGACTGGGTCGTAACCTACCTCTACTAGCCAATCAAGGGCTGGAGCAGAAAATTTAAGGGACATTTTTTTGTCTTCCAGTCGTCGTTCGAGAAACTGTACTTGCAATTTGACAATCTCTCGCAGTTGTTTCTTAGTGAGACTGTGGAAGATGATAATTTCGTCAATACGGTTGAGAAACTCAGGACGGAAACTAGCACCCATCGCTTCCATCACGCGATCGCGCATTTCTTCGTATCGGCTGTCGTCTCCCGCCAGATCGAGGATATACTGCGACCCAATGTTGCTGGTCATGATAATAACCGCATTTTTGAAGTCCACTGTATGTCCCTGAGCATCGGTAAGGCGACCATCATCGAGTATTTGCAGCATGACATTAAATACATCTGCGTGGGCTTTTTCAATCTCGTCAAACAGAATCACTGCATAGGGACGACGGCGAATTGCTTCGGTGAGTTGTCCCCCTTCGTCATAACCGATATATCCTGGAGGCGCACCGAGCAAACGAGCAACGGTGTGTTTTTCCATATACTCGGACATATCGATCCTTACCATGGCCTCTTCAGTATCAAATAGATAAGCTGCTAAAGTTTTGGCTAGTTCAGTTTTACCCACCCCCGTCGGACCGAGGAAAATAAAGCTAGCCAGAGGACGATTGGGGTCAGCTAGTCCAGCGCGGGAACGTTGGATGGCATCGGCAACGGCAGTCACTGCTTCTTCTTGACCGATGACACGCTGATGGAGTTCGTCTTCTAGGTGCAGCAGTTTTTCCATCTCCGACTGCACTAACTTACTGACAGGAATACCCGTCCACTTAGAGATGATTTCGGCGAGATCGGATTCGAGAACTTCTTCTCGCAGCAAAGATTTACCACTAGTTTGATTTTCTGTTAGTCTGGCTTCTGCTTCTTTTAGCTGTCGTTGTAAATCGGTAAACTTACCGTATTTAAGTTCGGCTGCCAGATTGAGGTCGTAATTACGTTCTGCCTGTTGAATTTCGACGTTAACGCGCTCTATTTCCTCTTTAATGGCACGAATGCGGTCAATAAATTCTTTTTCGGCTTGCCATTGAGCATTAAATGTAATTTGATTTTCTTTGAGGTTTGCCAGTTCCTGTTCTAGTTTTTCCAGACGTTCAAGAGAAACACTGTCGGTTTCATTTTTCAATGACAGTTTTTCCATTTCCAATTGCAGAATTTTGCGGTCTATCTCGTCAAGTTCTTCTGGTTTGGAGGTAATCTCCATTTTTAATTTAGCTGCTGCTTCGTCTACCAAGTCGATCGCTTTATCGGGTAAGAAGCGATCGCTGATGTAGCGAGTGGAGAGAACTGCTGCTGCCACCAAAGCAGTGTCGGCTATTTTGACACCGTGATGAACTTCGTAGCGTTCTTTGAGTCCCCGTAGAATTGAGATCGTATCTTCAATCCCAGGCTGATCGACATATACTTGTTGGAAACGTCTTTCTAGAGCTGCATCTTTTTCGATATACTTGCGATATTCATCCAGGGTAGTCGCACCAATACAGCGCAGTTCGCCCCTGGCCAGCATTGGTTTGAGCAAATTACCTGCATCCATTGCCCCTTGGGTTGCCCCTGCACCAACGACGGTGTGCATTTCGTCGATAAACATCACGATTCGCCCTTGGGCTTCTTGGACTTCCTTGAGAACAGCTTTGAGTCGTTCTTCAAATTCACCGCGATATTTAGCTCCTGCAATCAATGCACCCATGTCCAGAGCAACTATTACGCGGTCCTTAAGAGCTTCTGGTACGTCACCACTAACTACTCGCTGTGCCAGTCCTTCCACTATCGCAGTTTTACCCACCCCTGGTTCGCCAATGAGAACGGGGTTATTTTTAGTACGACGAGATAGAATCTGAATCGTACGACGGATTTCATCATCTCTACCGATTACGGGATCTAGTTGACCTTCTTTAGCTAGTTGAGTTAAATCTCGTCCGTATTTTTCTAAAGATTGATATTTGCCTTCAGGGTTTTGGTCGGTCACTTTTTGGCTACCTCGAATCTCTTGAATAATAGTTTTAAGTTGCTTTTCGCTTAAGCCGAATTCTTGGAGTAAAGCTTTGCCAAAGCGATCGTCTTCAACAAAAGCCATCACTAAATGTTCAATAGAGATATACTCATCTTGAAACTGCTGGCGGTATTTGTCAGCACGATCTAATAAGCTGTCCAAACTGCGACCGAGATATACAGAGCCACCAGCATTGGAAACTTTTGGTTGACGAGCGATAAATTCTGCGGTTTGGTCCCGTAACTGTTGCAGATTAACGTCTGCTTTAGTAAAAATACCACTTGCCAGCCCTTCTTGGTCTAACAGTGACTGCATCAAGTGTTCGCTTTCAATTTGCTGTTGTCCTGCTTGTTTTGCTAGGTCGGGAGTGCGAGCGAGCGCACCCCAGGCTTTTTCGGTAAATTGATTGGGATTGGTTGGTTGCATATTGGTTCTCCTTTAGGGATTGCTGAAAATGATTAGTATTTATTGCTTAAATTCTTCGCTCGGTTCTAATTTTGAAAACGACAGATAAAAGACTAAAATCTCTGTCGTCGCAAAGTTTTTATCTGAGCTTTGAGTTGAGCAATTTCTGCTGCCATATCTAATACGATTGCTGCACCAACTAGATTTATTCCCAAGTCTTGTCGCAGACGGATGATCTGCATCACGCGGGGCAAATCCGACATTCGCAGCATCGATTCTACTGGTTCGATTAAGCCCAAATCGGCAAAGCGTTCTAAAATAGTTATCGAAGTTTGGGTGAGATATGCAGCTTGGTGAAAAGTAATCAAGCGCTCGCCTTCTCTCGACACTACCACCCGCGATAAACTCATTGGCTTCATAAACGCACCTCTTCTATACTGCGACGGGGATTAAAACTACTGGCTCGACGGAGTTTTTCATAATACTCCTGCTCTAAGGAAGTCAATTCTTTAGGAGTGACAATTTTCAACCTGACAAGTTGGTCGCTGCGCTTACCTTTTGGTCCTCGCCAGCCTTTGTTTCGCAAGCGTAGAGATTGTCCCGAATCTACCCCTGAAGGTATTTTCAGGGTTACGCTGCCATCGGGGGTAGGAACTTTAATTTCCGCACCCAATGCTGCCTCTTCTGGAGTGATGGGGACTTCACAAACGATATTATCCCCTTCAAACTTGAATAGGGAATGGGGTTGCAAATCGATAGTTAGATATAAATCTCCCCGTTGTTGACTAAAAGGGCTGATGCGACCCTTCCCTTTAATGCGAATGCGACTACCTGGTTTTGCCCCGGGCGGAATCCTGACATTAATGGTTTCACCGTCTAATTGAAAACGTTTTTGTGTTCCGTGAAAGGCTTCAGAAAAACTGAGGGTAATAGCTGCTGACCTATCGGCAGAGGGAACATCTTGATAACTGCCACTGCTAAATGCGTCTTCAAAACCACCGAATCCCCCTGCCCCTGGAGTTGAAGTACGATAGGTGTAAACTCTCCGTCCTTCTGCGGAACCTCTACCAGCCCCACCGCCAAAGCGTCCGAGAAGTTCGTTAATGAAATCATCAAAACTACCGTACTGACTGTAATCAAAACCGCCTACACCGACTCCCGCCCCAGGAGTCGGTGTTCCAGCAGCAGCATGTTGCCAATATTGACCGAACTGGTCGTATTTAGTACGTTTTTCTGGGTCAGACAGCACCTCTTGAGCTTCGTTGATCTCTTTAAAACGTTGTTCGGCTTCTTTATTGCCAGGATTGAGGTCTGGATGATATTTCCTGGCTAGTTTGCGATAAGCTTTTTTGATTTCATCTGGGGTTGCTGTTTTGCTTACTCCCAAAATCTGATAATAGTCTTTGAAATCGGTTGCTGCCATTGCTTGCTGTCACCTCCTAAATAATGAGTTCGGAGTTCGGAATTTAAAGTTTGATAGTTACTACCCGATTTTTGTTGGACATGAGTTAGTAAAAACAGTCGAACCCGCAGGGCAAACTACTAACTACTAACTACTAACTAACACTTATTTACTCTCCACAAAATCAGCATCGATCACATCATCTGAGCTACCATCAGAACCGCTACTACTATCTGTACTAGCTCGAGCTTGAGCGTAAACAGCACTACCTACTTGCATCAAGGCTTGCTGTAACTCTTCCGTCAAAGACTTCATGCGTTCGTAGTTTTCCTGATTAACTGCTTCCCGTAGGTCTTTAATCAAAGCTTCAACGCGGGTTTTATCAGCACTGGGAACTTTATCCCCTAAATCTTTAAGTTGTTTCTCAGCTTGATAGGCTGCGGAGTCTGCCATGTTCTTAGTATCAATTTGCGATCGCCGTTTTTGGTCTTCTGCTGCATGGGCTTCAGCTTGTTGCACCATGCGTTCTACCTCGCGATCGTCGAGAGTTGAAGCACCAGTAATGGTAATCGATTGTTGTTTTCCAGTAGCTTGATCTCTTGCTGAAACCGCCAGTATTCCGTTAGCGTCAATGTCGAAAGCAACTTCAATTTGGGGAATGCCACGAGGTGCGGTAGGAATACCCTCAAGTCGAAATGTGCCTAAGCTCTTGTTATCTTTGGCTAATTCCCGTTCTCCTTGCAGTACCAGAATTTCGACGCTAGTTTGCCCGTCCGCAGCAGTAGAGAAGATTTCCGATTTCTGAACGGGAATAGTGGTGTTACGGGGAACGAGTCTAGTCATTACACCGCCAAGAGTTTCTACTCCAAGAGATAATGGTGTAACGTCTAGTAAAATGAGATCTTTGACATCTCCCACTAGAACACCAGCCTGAATTGCGGCACCAATTGCTACCACTTCATCGGGATTAACCTCCTGACAGGGTTCTTGGCTGGTCATGCGCCGTACCAAATCCTGTACCGCAGGTATACGGGTAGAACCACCGACTAAGACTACTTCATCAATGTCCGAGTTAATCAATTTAGCATCTTTGAGAGCTTGGTCTACAGGAATGCGACAACGGTTTAATAAGTCTGCACACATTGATTCAAATTTCGCCCTGGTTAAAGTCAGGTCGAGATGTTTTGGCCCATCTTGGGTAGCAGTGATAAAGGGTAAATTAATGTTAGTTTGTGTGGCATTAGATAGCTCGATTTTGGCTTTTTCCGCTGCTTCAGTCAGACGCTGCAATGCTTGTTTGTCTTTTCTGAGGTCTATGCCTTCATTGCGTTTAAATTCGTCAGCTAGCCAATCGACAATCTTTTTATCAAAGTCGTCACCACCGAGGTGAGTATCTCCACTGGTTGCTTTTACTTCACAAACTCCATCCCCTACTTCTAGGATAGATACGTCAAACGTACCACCACCTAAGTCAAAGACGAGAATGGTTTCGTTGCCTTTTTTATCCAATCCGTATGCCAAGGCTGCCGCAGTGGGTTCATTAATAATCCGCAGTACTTCTAGTCCCGCAATTTTTCCCGCATCTTTAGTTGCTTGCCTTTGGGAGTCATTGAAATAAGCTGGAATCGTAATTACTGCTTGAGTAACTTTTTCACCTAAATACTTACTGGCATCATCGGCTAGTTTGCGTAAAACTTCAGCCGAAATTTCTTCTGGGGCAAACTGTTTGTTCAATGCTGGACAGTTGAGCTTAACATTACCCTTGCTATCTCGCAGTACCTTGTAAGAGACTTCGGTAAGTTCTGTAGTCACTTCATCGTATTTTCGCCCAGTGAACCGTTTGACGGAGTAAAAAGTATTTTCGGGGTTCATTACCGCCTGGCGTTTAGCAATTTGTCCCACCAGCTTTTCTTTATTTTTAGTGTGTGCTACCACAGATGCAGTAGTTCTCTGACCTTCTGCGTTAGCTATTACGGTAGGCTTGCCCCCTTTCATGACTGCAACACAGGAGTTGGTCGTTCCTAAATCAATACCGACTACTTTTGCCATTGGCTTTACCTCCTTAAGAGTTGTGGTTAAAATAATCGGGTTTCCCCTCCCCTTTAGGGGATAAATATCGCTTCAGAAACCCGATAGTTATGCTGCAACTTGTTATGATTAGCACTCTGATTTACTTAACAAGTCGATCGCCTTAGAGGAGAAGATTAGACAACGTTGACCTTGACGACTCGAGAACTGCTTCCATCCTTTCGGTATCGGTAACAAAATAGGGAGAAATATAGCCTTGATCAAAGCGCATCCCTTCAGTAACTTCTAGTTCGGTGGTCATAGAGTTCCCCTCTTCTAAAGAAATGACCCCTTCTTTACCGACTTTCTCCATTGCTTCGGCAATCATTCTACCCACTTCTTCATCGTTACCAGCCGCAATCGCTCCTACTTGGCTAATAGCCAAAAAATCATTGACGGGACTAGCGCGAGCGGCAATTTCCTCTAACAAATAGTTAGTAGCTTTTTCAATGCCCCGCCTGAGGTTCATGGGGTTAGCTCCTGCTGCCAGGTTACGCAGACCTTCTTTGACGATCGCTTGAGCCAAGACAGTGGCAGTAGTAGTACCATCACCAGCTACATCATTAGTTTTAGCAGCAGCTTGACGAATCAAAGCCACACCTGTGTTTTCAACGTGGTCTTCTAGCTCAATTTCTTTAGCAATGGTAATACCGTCATTAACGATTTGAGGTACGCCAAATTTATTTTCTAAGACTACATTGCGTCCTTTGGGTCCTAAAGTGACCGCTACTGTTTCTGCCAAAGTATTAATACCACGCTCTAAAGCGCGACGAGCATCTTTATTAAAACGAAGTTGCTTTGCCATCTCAAAATTACTCCTTTGATACCTGCAATGAAATTACTAATTAACGTTCGATTGAGATTTTGCATGGATGCGAAACTTAGAAATCACCTTACTGTGGCTAAGATATCTCTTGGCGACAGTAAGTAGTAGTCTCCGTCATCAAGTTTCATCCCTGTGCCAGCGTACTGTGAATAAAGTACCTTTTCCCCAACTTTTATTTCAATCGCTGAAACAGTATCCCCTAAACAAATTTTAAATTTTCAACATTCGTTGTTTGGCTTCTTCTGCTTTGGGTAACATCAGAGTGAGAATAACTACTTCATAGTTAGCAGACGCTTCTATTCTGAGATTACAAAAACAATTTGAGGAAATTATGAGGAACAAGCAATATTTATTGATCTTGAAATCATTGGGGGTAGTGTTGCTTTTCGCGCGTCAGAAGAAATGAATGATATGGTACTAGCGATGTCTTGCAAATTTTCTCAGGAGCTTAAAATTTTACTAGCCAGATTAGCTGACCAACCAATGTCAATCGCCGAAATCCTTCAAGAAACTGCTGAACAAGGATTTTGTTTGATTATTGGCTTGTTAGCATTGCCCTTTTTGTTTCCCATGCCTCCTGGCCTATCTGGTGTGCTCGGAATTGCTTGTTTTTGTTTAGCAATTCAAATGGCACTGGGAAGAAAAATGCCCTGGTTACCAAAGCGAATGGCTCAGTTTAAATTCCCACGCAGCTTGACCTGGCAATTAATAATAAATATTAGACGAGTATTGATTTGGTTAGAAAAAATTGTGCGCTCACGCTGGAAGCAAGTAGCAACTAATCCTTACACCTGGAGAAGTAACGCTTGCTGTATTGCTTGGTTATCAATCTTGCTCATGTTACCGATACCTTTCACCAACCCATTACCTGCTGTGACAATCTTGCTGTTAGCGGTAGCCACTATTGAAGGGGATGGCTTGCTAATATTTATTGGTTATCTCTTAACTCTAGTCAACACAATTTTGTTTGTTTTTATTGGCTATGGTCTTTGGCAAGCCACTAATTTACTTCCCAATTTCTGGAAATGACTTTAACCCCTACTAAATAACCCTTACTAAATAATAGCTTGACTTGTTAATGAATTTAGCTTGATAACATTTGTCGCTTAAAATTTGGCTGTTCGATTGTCTTTACCCAATAAATTAGAGTTAAAGCTCTATCAAGCTGTTGTTTTAAAAGGCTACCAGCAGAAATGCTGCTAATAGAGCTGCTGCACTGTCCGTACTGGCTCCAAAATAGCCAATTTTCAGATGCTTAGTATTGGGGTTTTGTCGCAACCATTTAGTGCTACTAAGCAATCGTTCCGCCAGCAAGCCCAGATCGAAACGAAGCTGTTTAGTTTGTCGCTCTAATTCTGCTTCTTCTATAGTTAATAGGTCGATGAGCAGAGTAGCTATTCCTGACTTTTGCAAAGTTTGAGCGACATATTGATTACATGGACTGAAACAGCTACTGTTACTATAGACTTGTCCGAAAATCTGCATACAAATCTGTGACTAGCTTTGACCCAAGTTGAAAATTTTAGGGCAAATGCCAGTCAGTACGGTAACATAAGGCTTGTCAAGCATTATTATTAGTAATGAAGCAAAAAAAGAGTCTAAGTAATTTATCCCTATTTCTCTTTTTTCTAATATTTAAAACGAAAACTTAAAAGCTCCTATCCTGAATCTCACCAATCCACAAATCACGAGAATAACTTGTTTATAAGTTTGAGAATAGAGTCTGAATCTTTCCGATGCTACTCGAAAAATTTTGATAATACGAATGAGATGTTCCACATAAATTCGTGATTGAGAAATAAGTTTATTTGACTCTTTTTGCAAGGCGGGTTAATTCCCGTTTGGGAGGTTTTTTCTGAGGAGTTGTTGTTCTTTCAGCTCCGATATAGGCTTTGTTCCCTGTAAAATTTTGTTGTTTGGAGAAATTTTGCTGTTGTTTTCGGAGCAAATTAACATCGGCGGTCACGGTCCTCTTTCTCCTACTATTACATCCACAATGTCTTTACCTTTAGGTAAGGAAACAAATTGGTTTTTAAAAGTATGTTTTTGCTTCTTTCCTGAGAAGAATTTCTTTTGCTCTTGATAACTCTTATGTCTTTTCCTGGGCTGCTCTGCGCTATCTACTAGTAATTGATGGCTAGTTAATAACTCTTGTACAAATTCATTATCTTGAAGCGAGTTTTCCCACTCTTCTAAAAGACTAGATGGCAGTAAATCTCGTAAAATTAGTAACCAATAATGAAAGATATCGTTAGCTGTTGTTCGACTTACATCAAAGATTATTCCTAGTACTTCAAAAATTGGCATCTGTCTTAAATAGAAAAGAGTCAAACAAATTTCTACCTCCTCGGATAAGTTCTTAGCTCGACCAGCTCCTTTTTTATTCAATCGGATTTTCTGCTCTTCTGCTTCTTTTTTCCTTTCCTTATTTTTAGCGATCGCTTGCTTAATTAACTTTTCTAATTGAGGTAAGGTTAAACCAATAAGTTGCTTGGCTAGTTTGGGATGAAGACGAATATGTTCTAAAGGATTGACCATCAAATAATCGTTATATCTTTGTCATTTTTCTATCTTTTTTCCCATAAATTTAATTTTCGGACAAGTCTTATCATGAGCAAACACTACCACTCCTTGAGCTTGGTTGGGTATGACTAAATTACCTTTTAACTTGACTGAGTTAGCCATGACCCAGATTTTTTGTTTTTGGTGATTTGATTCAGCTGTATTAATCATGAGTTGATTTTTCTCCTATTCGTACTGATGTATTTTGTTTTTTTACCTGATAGAGTGATAACCCCCTAAAATACCTTTTTTAGAAAATACTATTTGCCACAGCTGAATATTCCTGGCTCTAAAAGAGCCTGCCATCATACATAAGTAATATTTCCAGTGGCGATAAAATTGTTCTCCATATTTAGGCTGAAGTTGCTGCCAATGGCTCTCAAAGTTTTCTAGCCAAGCCATCAGAGTGCGGTCATAGTCTGAACCAAAATTATGTAAATCTTCAGTCACAAATAGTTTTTCACTGGCTCTAAATATTTGCACTAATGACGGCAACATCCCATTGGGGAAAATATATTTATTGCTCCATCTCTCTCCATAGGTAACACTATAACGATTCCCAATCGTATGTAATAACAATAATCCGTCTTCTTTCAGACAATTCGCTACTACTTGCATAAACTGTCGATAGTTTTTGTAGCCGACGTGTTCAAACATGCCTACCGAGACGACGCGATCGAATCGACCTTGCAGTTGGCGGTAATCTTGTAACAGAAACTCGATCGCTAAACCAGCGCATAATTGTTGACCAAGTTCGAGCTGCTCTTGGGAAATGGTAATGCCGACGCAAGATACTCCATACTTTTCGGCAGCATATTTCATCAGACTTCCCCAACCACAACCTATATCTAACAATGACATTCCAGGTTGAAGTTGTAGTTTCTGACAAATTAAATCTAATTTAGCTTCTTGAGCTGCTTCCAAATCATCTGCATCTGGCCAATAGCCACAACTATAGGTCAGGCGAGAATCTAACATAGCTTGATAAAGGTCATTACCTAAGTCATAATGCTGTTTGCCTACCTGAAAACTTCTCGCCAAAGTTTGTAAATTCTGCAGCTTAGTTTTCAGAATTATTAACCAAGATGCCAAATTATTGTTCCCAACAAGATCTTGAAGTCTTCCTCGTAAAATTCTGGCAAATAGTTCGTCTAATTGGATACAGTCCCACCAGCCTTCGACATAAGCTTCTCCCAAACCCAAAGATCCCTGAGTGATAACTCTTTGGTAGAGTGCATCATTGTGAATCTGTATGTCCCAAGGTCGTTCGCCGTTAATTTGAACATCTACTTCTTCTAGGACAGACTGGATAAAATCTTTCAGTTGATGATTGAGATTATGAGATAGGTGATTGGCTTGGCCCACATACGAGTGCAAGACTTCGAATGAGTGTAAACCAATTACCTTCTGGCATTCACTCGTAGAAGAATCGTCTTTGGCGAAATTTTTGGGTTTTTTAATGATAAAATTTGGCATGATAGTATTTCCACGATAGGAAGTGGCGAAAGCTTTTTAGAGCGATCGCGAATTACCAAAAACTAATGGTTTTAAAGCTCTGCCCTTTAGGGCATCGAGTTTTTGGTAGCTATTAGCTGTTAGCCGTTAGCTTTTAGCTTTGATTAAGTACCTGCATAGCTAATAAAACCAACTATTTTGTGCCCTGCACCGATTAGTGTTTTACTTTGAGTTGTGGGGATTGCGAAAGAGGTTGTTCTTCTGGCAACATTTCTGGATGAGTTACTGGAGCTTTTCTCGGTTCAGGTTGAGAGTCAGCTAACTTAACTGCACCTTGGCGATAGGCCACACCACGATATTTCAAATCGACACTGGGTTCGGGAACTTGAACGATTTGAGAAATCCTTTGTCGCCAGGGTACACCCCGATATTTACCTCCTACCTCAATACTGTTCGGATAAGTCTTATTTTCCTCTTCCCCTGCTTCCCTTGCTTGTCTCAACACATAACTTTGTTAACCGAACAGTATTGCCTCCTACCTTACCTTCGATAGAAGCAATCTTGGTAGGATTGTATTCATAGGCAACTCCACGATATTTAAGTTTCATAATTCACCTCCATTTTGAGGCGAGTAGCCAACTGAAACTAGAAGGTTTCAGTTAAACGGATACTATTTTCTCGTCTTAACTATATTGTAGTCAGAGAGATTGAGAATGTTGCGCTCGCCTCTGGGAGTAGATAATTATTAATACTCCGCCAGATGAGTTGTCAGCAAGTGTGGGATTTAAATTCGACCAGAAGTATCAGGTGAAAATTCTCTTTCTCGCTCAATTCCTTTAGTCTCTAAAATGAGATCGTTTAAACTGCTAATTTGAATGCCAATCTCACTACCAGCCTTTTGTAACTCGTTTTGGAAAGCTAGGATATTATCTCCATAGCCACATTGTTGTGTGGCAATAGATAAGCCTGATTTGGCATTGGCTTGAGCACAGTCCAGTAGTTCGATTCCGTGAAGTGGTTTAGGTGATGTCATCTTGAATTTTCAGTGATAATTACAAGGCATTAAAGCCTAGTCAAGTCAGATTAGAGTCTTGAGCAATTAACTGATAGCAGCAATAGTAGTTGGCATAGGAGATCGTATTTGGTCTCCAGAACGGGAGCGATAAAATTCTGCTAATCTTTGCTCATACTGGCATAAATCCCGTTTGATTTCGTCGAAAATTGCGACTGTCAGTGGCTCGGTAAGTTGCTGGCACAGATGGTAGGTGTCAATTACTCCTGTTTGAATATCGCCTAAAGCACGACGCAGAATTGACAGCTCATCACTCGACTGTAACCAGCTTAGACAACTCCATCTTCAAGTTAGACAAAAACCTTGATAAACTTGTGAAGGATAGCAAAAAAGATAGTTGGCATTTTCCAGCTCCCAGCTTGTAGCGCTCGCCTTGATAACTATGGGACTACTGTAGATGTTTTTCTTCACTTGCAGGCTGAGCAAGATTTCTTAATCGAGATAAAATTCGCGAATATTATCAATTTAGAGCTATAATTCCCTGGAAATGAGAATTTTGAGAGAGTAAAGCTTCATCTTGTTTCTTAACTCACAAGTTCTTCAAGATAGTTTTTTATAAATAAAATGGTTAGATAGGCTTATTTGACAACAAGTAAATATCAATGTTCTGAAGCTTCAAGCAGGCAGGAGGAGCGGCATGAAAGCAGCCGACATTATGACTAAAGAAGTTTTGATGATTCACAGTTCGGCGACAGTAGCTCAGGCGATCGCCATGATGCAAAACAAAAAACTGCGTTCCCTGATTGTCGAACCCACTGACGACTCAGATGCCTATGGCATTGTCACGGAAACAGATATTGTTTATGCTGTCACCGCCAAAGAACAAGACCCGGAACAGGTCAGAATTCATCAGATAATGACTAAGCCCTGTATCGTCGTTAATCCAGATCTTAGTGTCGCCAATGTCGCTCGACTATTTGCTGAAACTGGGATTCAAAAAGCACCAGTAATTAAAGACCAACTCCTTGGTATTATTTCAATCAGCGATCTTCTCATGAAAATCAAGGTGGCACAATTATCTTCTGGCGATCTTCTGTCACCAAAAATCGGCGAAGCTCTTTTACATAGACAAGTCTGCCGCGATCGAGAAGACCAAATAGCCCAAGAATCTGAAATTGCTTGGGACGTAAGTGCCTAAGCAAAATTAATTGTATATTTTTTGCCAAAGTTTATTAGGATATTTTCTACAGCTTTTACTAACTTAGAGTAATTTTCATAATCTTCTGTTTCTAACCATTTGTATTTAATAAATCGCCACAATATTTCTATAATATTTAAGTGTGGCGAATAAGTTGGCAAGAAGAATATTTCTAATCCTTTTTCAGCCCATTCACTTTCTTTATTCCACAAATAATTATTTTGATGAACTGAGGAGTTATCCATTACTAAGACTGTCTTCTTCGTGATTTTTTCACAAAATCTGTCTATACAGGCTACAATCACGTCACTATTAATACTGCATTCAAAAGTATATACTTCTAGTTCGTTTTGTCTGCTTAAAAAACCTAAGACATTTAATCTTTTACTTCTTTGACTTTTAATCTCTATTTTATTTTTACTCTCTTGCCAGGCATAAGGAATGTATGGAATCAAACAAAAACCACTCTCATCCACATATCTGATTTCTATTTCTCCTTGTTCTTCTTGTTGTTTTAACTCATCTAATTCCTTGACTTTTTTGTTATAAAATTCAGGTAGAGGACTTCCTCCTACCCTTCTTTTAATTCTATACCATCCCATTAGTAAAGATTTTACGGTTCTTTTTATTGTTTCTTTACTTACTGATATATTCCAAGTTTTTTTAATTTTATCTTGAACCTTTTCGAGATTTTTAGGAGTTTCTTTGACCCAGTTTTTGACAATTTTTTCTTGTCGATCAGTTAAGAGCTTTTTCCGACCACGACCAGAACTATTATATAGTCCTACTAGCTGTGATGATTCCCAATTATTAAACCAGTTATAAATTGTATTGCGACTTACTTTAAATATTTCCATTAATTCTGATATTTTATAGCCTTGATAACTTAATCGAATACAATGAGCCCTTTGTCTTACTTGATAATATTTACTTTGTTGATAAATTCTCTCTAGCAATTTTAATGTATCTTTTGTTAATCCTTTAATATATCTCATCTAATTTTCTTGCATCGACTCAGTTGCGATCGCGCTCTTGATAGTAGCGATCGCAACTTGTTCAATCTCACCCTAAAATCATTGTTATTAGAATTTATTAAAATATACAATTAATTTTGTTGAACTACTTAAGTAGAGTTATCGGGCTAAAAATCTTCCGTTTTTTGAGGGTTTATAGAACATCGTTAATACGTTATTCTGCTATAGGTGAAAGCCCCTTTGTTCCACGCTGATTTTGGCTTAAAATACCCATTCAAGCCAAATGTTCCACGCTAGAAATAAGCAATAACAACGTTAGTTCCAATAAATACAAACGGTTAACTTACTCCCATTTTCACCGTCTAAAAGTGTCGAACTATGCCGAGCATCAAGACATCAGTATCCATTCCCCAGGACGAAGCAACTATTTTAGACAAGGCATACGATCGCATCTTCCAAGTGTCTGGTTATCCTGTGGTCACAAATTCGGAAGTTTTTAGAATTGGTTTACGGGCTATTCTACGGCTCGATAAGCAAAAGCTTTCTCAGTGTGTGGATGAATGCCCCCAGCAAACGCCTGGACGTAAAGCCTGTAAAGAGCGCGAGCAGATGACGGGTGATGAGATCAAAGATTTCTTCGATTTATAACTTTTAAGATACAAAGCAATGGCTCGAAAACAAAAACAGTGTCGAATTTGTCGCAAAAATCCTACTTGGAAACATCCCAAGCAAGGAATGCTTGATGTCTGTAAGACTTGCTATCACAAGCACGTATGGCAAAAACCAGTAAAGAAAAAAGATGACTAATTTTGTTCTTTTGAGTCTAAGCAGTTCTCGATCTGGCAAAACCCTTTTGTGCTAGGGAGTTTAGCTATATAAGCATTTAAACATTTAATTGTTTAACTATTTAAACGTTTAAACGCACCACTAACAACCTTCGCTCCATCTTTGGTCAGAGCCATTATCCACTATTCATTCTCGAAGGATTTGTAATTTGTCAAAGCGATCGCTCTGGGAGTCGAGGTTAAACGTTTAAACGATCAATCACCTAACCGTTTAAACGGCTAAACAGAATGCCGACTTAGATAAACAACCGCAATTATTTATTACTTTTCAAAGATAACCTAAGCCCTAATTGTTGCTCTTGGGTTAAAGACTGTTCTCTTACCTTCTCTTGTTCGCGGGCTACCTGTCTCTCAAATACCTTCTGATTTACTACAGCGTCCTTACTCGTCCAGTCTTTTGCTGCATAAACTTCTATGGTGCGATCGCCCACAAGTAACAGTTCTTTCTCGTAAGTTTTAATTTCCTTCAAATCCCGATTGAGCTTTTGATACCGACTTACTACCGAGTCTCGCCGTTGCTGTAAAAAGCTATCCTTGGTTGGGTTAAATTGAATCTCTTGTTCTCCCCGCCGACTGAAGCCACCTAATTGATACTGCGCTTTTTCTAACGCCTCCATTTCATTGTAAATACTCAGTTTTTCCTGTTTTACTAATCGAAGAATCTCGCTGGCTTTTACCTCATTAGTGTTAGCTTTTTTCCTTTCTTTGTACAGCGATACCTTAGCGTGGGTAACTTGATTGCGAATCAGCCTTCTTTCTTTACCCTGGGCAGCTAGAACTCGAATCTGCATCACTTCTCTAGCAGCATCGGTTACAATGCCCTTACGATACATAGCCGTTCTAGCCGTCCCTAATTTGGGTTCGGGCGATCGCTGGATACCTTGAGCCTGTAGCGATTTAAGATTAACTCTCACTTTACTTCCAGCCCGCTCTAACGTCTGATTTGCGTGCTGCTCCCAACTTTTGCGTAGCTCTTTAACTTTCCCCTGACGATTCCAATCTCGATCCTTTGCTACCCCGCCTTTTGCTGGATTGCGCTTGTTTCCTCTTTTGAAGAAAGCGTCTTCAGGACGCTCGATACCATCAAGCTTCCGTTCGGAGAACATCACATGGGCATGGGGATTTGGCTTACCATCTAAGGCTACGGGGCAATGAATGACAGCCGTGAAGGGATGGCGATCGCCAAGCTCCTTTTCTAAGAAACCCTCCAAGAGCGCAATCTGCTGCTGCTTCGATAGCTGCCTTGGCAAAGCTATTTCAAACTCCGAGTAGGTTCTGCCATTAGCCCGTTCGTGTAAATCTGCTGCCTTCCAAAACTCTACGGGGTTCTCCTTTGCCCAATTTGGATAGTTGGCATGATGTACGTACACCAAGTCTTGTCTTTGGTTGTGCGTTTGTCTCACTATGTACTTAAAGTGAGCAGCAGCACTTTTTCCCGTCTGCCGAGAGCCATTTTTGAGACTAAAATGCGGTGATGGCATAGCCCGTCTACTTTTGAAAATGCCTGTTTGTGAATTCTCTTTGGGGTTGTAGGGGTGTCCCCTACCGCGATTCGTTTCTCGGCTCGATGTAGCTTGGCGGAATCGAGTAAGCCCCTACGGGCTTAGAGAAACGAGGAATCGCGCTATACCCCAAAAGCGACGCGGTTCTTAGAAATTTGTTTAGTCGTTTAAACGTTTAAATAACTAAACGTTCGCTCGTTTAAGCGATTAATTGTTTAACTGTAATAGTTATTGCTTTTTGCTTGAGAAAGCTATCAAAACTTACAAGGAATAAATTTATCTGAGCGATCGCTGTATTAATTTCTGTTTGTTTACTTGTTGTTCTTTGGGGCAGGAAAGCTGTTACTGCTTGGGATTTAAAGCAACAATAAGTTAATTTCTATCGTTTAACTGTTTAGCCGTTTAAACAGCTAAACTAGATCGATTGCTTGGGTTAGTTTGCATCAAAGTCCGAGGAAAAATATCAGTGACAGATGACAACGGAATAAGTTCGTGAGTAGTGAAGCGCAGAAGACCTTTGATGAATATAGTTTAAACGCCTAAATGTTTAACCGTTTAAACGCTTTAACAATAAAACATTTAAACAGCTAACCGCTTACATACACTCTAATCCAACTCTCTCTGAAATAGATAACTTCTTACCCATCCTTTTAAATGATTAGCCGTTTAAATGATTAGCCGTTTAAACGCTTAGTTGTTTAAACACTTATTTAGTTCGTTTGGTCAATATCTTCAGCGATCGCCATAGGGCGTAAAATTTAGACTTAAATAACTTGTCAAAATCAATTTAATGAGTTAAACAGTTAAATGATTAAACAATTAAACGTTAATACACTTAGCCGTTTAAACGCTTAAACGGCTAAACACTTTAAATTAAGTACCTTGCTATGATCGTTACCCTGGCATCATTTAAAGGCGGAGTGGGCAAGACAACTTCGGCAATACACCTAGCAACATACATTCAAGAAAAGCGAGGGAGTGTCTTAGTGGTTGATGGAGACGACAATCGAAGTTGTCTGGCATGGGCTGAAAATAACCTTTTGCCCTTCAAAGTTGTTGACGCTAAGGCAGCACCGAAATACTACCGACAGTATGACAACATCATTATCGATACTGCTGCTCGACCAGAAAAAGATGAGTTAGCGACTCTCGCTGAAGGATGCGATTTACTGATTATTCCTTGCACTCCCGATAGTTTATCCATCAAAGCTCTTTCTCTTACAGTCAAAGCCCTCAAAGAAATCGGTTCGGCGAAATACCGCATTCTGCTTACCATTGTTCCTCCCAAACCCACTCGCGATGGTGAGGAAACTAGAGAAATGCTGACCGAAGCTGGTTTGTCACTCTTCAAACAAGACATTCGCGCTGCCATAGCATTTAAACGCGCTGCCCTATTAGGACAACCAGTCTACGAAGTGAAAGATAAGCGAGCCAAACAAGTCTGGAAAGATTACGTATCGGTAGGGGAGGAAATTCTACGTGACTACAAATAAATTTAATTTTCTCAAAGATGACTTCCAAGAGGATCGATCGGGAAAACCTGTTGAAGAGATTGCGCCCAAAACAAAACCAAAAGAACTGACTGAGAAACCAGCTAAATCATCTAAGAAGACTCCGAAGACCTCTAATCAAAAAGAGATTAAAAAAGCTGAAGTCAAAGATGACAAAACTGGAAAAAGAAATAATCCCGATTACAAAGTAGTTGGGGTACTCATGCCCAAGAAGTTGCACAAAAAAGCCAAAGTTTTACTGATGGATGATGATGAAGAGCGAGACTTCTCTGACTTGATGACCGAACTTTTAGAAGGGTGGTTGGCTCAACAAGATGGTTAAGTTTGGGTTTGTCTGAGGGTAATATTCGGAGCGGAATATTACTTTATTTTCCTTATCTGACCAAACAGCGATCCTTCAATCTATCAGCCGATTCTAGGTTGCAATCGCTGACCTACCTCAATCAAACACTTTTATATAAAGAGATTTTTAATGACAATTACTCGTTAATAGTTTACTGGTGACATTGGCGGAAGTTGGTGGCGACATTGACGGAAGTTGGTGGTGACATTGACGGAAGTTAGTGGCGACATTGGCGGAAATTTCCCCGTTCTCAAACACCATATTCTTTTATGATTTCCAGCAGTTGAGAGGTGTAGCAAAAACCCTATACTTATTTCTAACTTATTAATAACTTACTAACACTCCTTTGCATCAAAAGACTCAAAACTTCCAACAGCAATTTCTTCAGAATGTTTTAGGTGTGTTTTTTGAGATTTTAATTAAAAATTAGTTCGGGAACGCCAAATGCTATGAGAGGCTCGTATTCGCCTTATATGAGAATTAATTCTTCAGGCAATATCAGGTATGGGTTGATGTATTTTAAGTAACTGAAGAGTCTAGGAGAGGCTCAGAAAGGGTTTTAAAAGCCAAGCCAATGTCAATCGTGGCAGAAACACATCAGCTTGGTGAATTCTCACCCTATTTTTCGAGGTTAAAATTCATGTCTCTAGAAATGATAACAACTGATTTGGACAAAATCCAGAAAAGAGTTGTGCGGAAAGAACTCAATTTTGATTTTGGGCAATTCTTTTATCCTCAAGAAAAGCGGAAGATTTTTGAGACGCGCTATTTCTGTTCGGAAATTGAAGCTGAATCAGGAAATAAAAAACTGGTTGAAGCCATAGTGTTACCACATCCGCGCCTGGGTACTCTGACTACTTTTGACGAACGAGTATTTTATGTCCTAATCGAGATGTGGTCACAACAGGGAAAACCAGCAAAAACTTATTTTTCAGAACGTGAAATAGTTCGACGACTTGGTATCAAGTGGGGGAACAATACTGCTAAAGCTGTCGATAACGCTTTATACAGGCTTAGAGGAATTATTATTGAATGGAAAGGCTCGTTTTTTAGCAAAAAAGAGCAACAGTACATTACCATAAAAAATCCGTTTAACATCCTTTCTCATTTAGAAATTCTCAGTACAAAAGATCGACATATTAGCAGGCAGCTTGGAACTTTTACCTTTAACGAGCGCGTAATTGAAAATCTTGACTCTCTTCACAGTCGCCCCCTACATCTCGATACCGTTCTAAGCTTCAAATCCCCTTTGGCACAAGCCTTGTATATTCATATAGATCGACTACTCTATTATTCAAATCGCTATCATCGAAAAACCAGTAAATTGTTACTAGAAGACCTGCAGTTATTGGGGAAGAGATACCGCTATCCATCTAATCGCCGAGATGAGTTAAACAAAGTTAGAGCAGATATTTTAGGCAAACCGACAAGTGGCAAAGAGCCATATTTTATTGATGATTTCACCCTAGAAAAAGGAACCGACGACTACATTCTTCACGTTGGCAGGACGGGAAACTATCGGCGGAAAAACGGAAAAACTATTGCTATTCCTGCCGTGAAGCGCGATCTAAATCCTTCAGCAACTAAGAACCAGTCACAGCAATCGGCTGCTACATCTGAAGCTCACAAACTGATCGAATTATTCCACCAAACCTACGGTAGACCATCAGGCACTCAATTAAAGTCAGACCTGAAAACCGCAACCCAAATAATTGCTGAATATGGCAAGCAGCAAGCTATTGATCTGGTGCGTCAGTCTAAAATGAAAGCCCAGAAAACCAATTATAATCCCCAAAGCCTCAGAGGTATTGAAAGTATACTTCGCGAGCTTCATCAAGAACAACAGCAACGAAAACAGCATCAGGAAAAGAAAATTCAAGAAGCACAAGCAAGAAGGAATAAAGAAATGGCAAAAAGAAATAAAGCCATTCAAGAAGAGGTAAAAAACCAAGAATTATTTCTTTATCGCCATCAAATAGCCGAACAATTTCCCGAACACTACGAGCAGTTTGAACGGGGGTTGGCAAATAAAGTAGAAGTCGAACTCAACCAGCAGGAGAGTGTAGCCAGAAAACCGCAACTGCGAGAGATCTGGAAAAAGTGGTACAGCAGGGATGAATATGTAGCTAAAGAGTTAGATCGTTTTGCCAGCCAGAATCAAGAGTTGAATCTACCAAATTTTGCACAGTGGAAATCTTTAGTGATGGATTAGAAAGACAGCAGACATACCTGCAAAACAGGACATGATGTGAAAAGATAAAAAAGCATAGAGCAATGTTACTCTACGCTCAACTTCAATAACCTCTAATCAGACACATCGGTCAGTTCTGATAGCATTTTGGTTGCTACCGATCTAAGGTTGTCGAGTTCTTCAGATTCTACCAACGACCAGACTAAGTGGAGATCGACTCTAAAATACTCGTGTATGGCAATATTTCGGAATCCGATAATTTGCCGCCACGGAATTTCTGAGTAACGCTCCAGCATCTCCTTGGGGAGTCGGTTGCTTGCTTCTCCTATGATTTCAAGTCTCCGAATGATTGCATCTTGTAAGATTTCATCCTCAAAAAAGCTGTTTTTTCCCCTCGAAGCGTAGCTCTGAACTTTATGGATACACTCTATGATGTCTTCTAAAGAGTACCTCATAGATCGGAGTTTCTTTTTTTCTGTCATGAGTTACGCCTAATACTCTTTCTAAATCTACGGAAGACATCTTTAGTTATAAATTGGCTATTGGGATTGCCTCATTCAGTATGCTTTCTCGCATCCCCTCGCGAAGACTCGTACTGGGGGCAAGATCGACCTCATGTCCTAAGAGGTCTTCTAGCTCTTGTTTTAGTCTGATGAAATCTATCAGATTTTGCCCTTCACCAACATCAATCAGAAAATCAATATCGCTATCTTCTTGGGCTTGTTCTCTTGATACAGAACCAAAAACCCTAATGTTCAAGGCTCTGTTTGCTTCGGCAAGTTCGAGAATCTGATGTTTGAACTTTTTCAAATGCTCTAAATTCATTGCTCTTAAACCCTGTATCTCCTTGATCTACGTTATGGCAAAGTATTGGCAGCCTACATCACTTCTTCGATGAAACAGCACGTATTTTTCACAGGAAAGCCTCTCAAGTGCCATCATTGTATTGTTTAGATCTCTTGACGCTTTTTAGCAGCCAGTCTTTCTCTTTCTTTTGCCTCGATCTCTTCAACCTCAAAGGGGACGCTCGACCCAGATTCAATTGAATCGATTCCTTTTGAAATTTCCTTGCGAAATTCCTCAATTTTGATTTGTCTGAGTAGATCTTTTTCTTTGAGTAGCCGTAAGCCTTCGCGAATTACTTCACTTGCAGAATAATACATTCCGCTTTTTACCTGAGCTTGTACGAATTGCTCTAACTCTTTAGTCAGGGAAACATTCATCGTTTCACTCTCGCGTAATAGTCAATCATCTCTGTTTATTAGTATACGCCGAGTAACAGTGAATAACAATTATTGTTATTGCTGAGGAATTTAAGCACAGACTTAAAACTCCGATCTACCCCAGTTCCTTTCACCTAATTCTTTCACCTAATTCTTTCGGCTAATACATCCTCCCCCTTAGCTCTCAGCATTTTTAATGTAGGTTCATCCCGCAGAAGTTCTGCTATTTCAATCATTGCGCCCAAAAGTTCTGCCTTCTTAAAATGGCTAATTTCAGCTATTTCAGCCAAACCACCAATTTCTATCAGCTTTCGCGTCCGCTCTTTTCGCTCGTATTCCTTCAATCTGGCTCTTTCTACGGAGTATTGGAGGTCGATTTGACGCTTTTTCTCCTGTAGTTTCTTAAGTTTTGCCTGAGCCTTTTTAATTCTTTGGGTCATGAGGTCACGCTGTCAAAAGTAATTTTTGCCATTACTTAGGTTTCTTGTCTGTGCTACATCTAATAACTTCTATGTATTGTTATTTCATTTCAGGACGAATGTTGCACCTTACTGCTTAAGTTTTGCTAGCAGAGCCTATGTACTATAGATTTAAAAAAGCGATCCAACTGGCTGTGTTCGCGCTCCTGGTATCGCTAGCTATTTTTATTGCCTACCACCAAACCATTGAACCGCTTCAGTTGAGTTGGTTGGTGTATCTGGCTTTTGCTGGCTGTACTGCCTGTATCTTTGCCTTACTCCTTTATCTGCGCGGAGTGGGCAGACAGGATCGGGTAACTAAGGGAACTCGGCTCGTCTCTCCCAAGGAATTTAATCGCTATATCAAAGGTGAAGGGTTGGCTATTCTCTGTAAGGTTAAGCCGTTTATCCTGCTTCGATGGTTGCCCTGGCAGTCAGAGAAACAGATTCCCCTCCCAATTCGTAAATCCGACGAGACGGTTCATGTCTTAATTGCGGGTGATTCGGGGACGGGTAAATCTGCTCTACAGCACACTTTTCTCCAGCAAATCGGCGACCGTTCAAGCGATCGCTCGATAGTCTATGACCCCTCTTTAGAGTTTTGCGATCGCCACGGAGATTCGAGCAGGGGAGACTTGTTGCTTCATCCTTTAGAAGCTACCTGTCCTTACTGGAATATCATCGATGAAATCCGCAACCCCTTAGATGCTGCTGCTTTGGCTAAAAGTCTTATTCCCGATACCACAGAAGGAAAGATCGACTTTTGGGACTTTGCCCCCCGACAACTTCTAGCCCAACTTCTACTCGAACTAAAGAAACAACAAAAAGGTACGAGGACGTTGATCAAGTGGTTGGCAGACCCCGAATTAATCTTCGATTTGGTTGCTGGAACTGAAGTAGAGGTGCTGATCGATAAAAACGCCCACGGACAAAGGGCGGGAATCCTAGCATCGCTAAGTCGTATCTCCGATGCCATTAAATTACTACCCCCCGATGATGGTCGCCCTAAATTCTCGTTTACCGAATGGAGCAAGCAGGGTCGAGTTTGGTTATTTATTGGTACAAAGGGAGTGGGAGAGAGAGAGGGACTGCGCCCGTTGATTTCTGCCTGGCTAGATACTGCCTTTGCTCGGTTGATGGAGCATAAAAACGGGATTCCTACTTGGGTATTCGTGGACGAATTGCCGTCGCTACAGAGACTGCCGAGCTTAAAGGTGGCTCTTCATGAGGGGAGAAAATATAATCTGCGTTTTGTTTTGGGCTTCCAGGGTAGGGCGCAGATCGAGCAGTTGTACGGCAGGGATGCCGAAACCTTGATGTCTGCTCCTTCAACCCGAATCTTCCTTAGAAGTAATGAATATGCTGCTGCGGAGTGGGCAGCTAAAAATATTGGAATGCCAGAGCGAGAAAGGGAATTAGAGTCATATACTTCCCCCTTAGCCCTGACGGGTTGGGGAAAAGATTCAATCAATGTCAGAACTGACAAGCGGACTGATTATCTGGTATTTCCTAACGAGATTCAAAACCTAGCCAAACTAACTGGCTACCTTAGATACGACAACTACGCCGTACCGATTTCTTTCCCTTATCCAGAATTTCGGTCGAGTCGGGATGAACGGGTTCAGGTGTCGGCAATACGGCAGCTACAAGCTCAAAGTGAAGCAGGTGAGACACTTTATAGTGTTTTAGGGGTAAGTGTTCTGTCCCTTCTGGGGTACTGCTATAAAAGTATCTACCTCAATGGAATTAGTCCCCACTGGGCGATTAAATTAACGCTTCTCTTGCTTCTGGGTTACGTGCTGTATTGTTTGAGCAGCGATCGCTCTCAAACTCGTAATGCCTGTCAAGGGGCAGATGGCGAAGAGAAAATCTTTGCCTTACTAAGAGAACAACTAGGCAGTCGCGGTTGGTCGTTTGAATTCAATCGAATGCTGGCTGATAATTGGGATGTGGATGTGATTGCCAAATCCCCATCGGGTAGGGCGTTTATTATTGATGTTAAATCCCACAGGGGTACTAAATTAGTCACCAAAGACGGATTAATCAGGAGGTACGGAAGTAAGGAGTATCAATTTAACAAGTGTTTTTTGACCAGCGCAAAATCTCAGGCGGTTACGGTAGCGAAGCGATTTAACTATGATTGGGTAACTCCCATAGTCTGCTTTGTCGATGGTGAAATAGAGTACCAAGACGAGATTATCAACCCCAAGGGGGTAGCTGTGGTGGGTGGTTCTAACTTGGCTGACAATCTGGAGTCCATCGAACTGTCATTTGACCAAAATCCTAAGCAGGCATAGGGTTCGGGAGATAGTCCAGTAGGTCGCATCTCCCTCAAAATAAATTACAACCGTTCTTTTACCAAACTGATACCGCCTTCCAAATCTGCACCGTAATTGACCAGCACAAAATGGGGATTGAGTAGTAAGTGTACAGTAACTTACTCTAAGACTGTAATCCAGTCACCGTAATGGTTTGAGCAGCCGTATTTTATAAAGTTTTGTATCGATCTAACTGGTACAGTTTAACTAAGGTCTATTTGGGACAGAAAATTTGAACGAAATTTCAATAGTTTTAGGGGCTGATTTCCAGTAGGTTTAATTGATACAGTTCTTAGCGTAACTTTCTGCACGAATAATACTCATACCCCTTGTATCCCTTAACAGTTATTAGTTTCACAAACTTACGTAAATACTAATTTATGTAGATCAGTAGATAGTAATAATAACTATTCTCAACAAGTAAAAATTTTCACGAGGTTTCAATAGTTTGAGGTGGTTAGGTGATTAAAGTTAAATTTGATGATGTAAAACTGCTTTATCGTTTTAGTGTAATCTCTATTTTTGCCAACGACTACAATCAGGTGGTTGTGACGGGTCTGATGCTGTGTCTTTCTTTAACTCTTCGATGTAGTTCGTATTGTCTGGTTCAATAGCCACATAAGCCTGCTTCTCTATATTCCGTTCACCTTCATATATTGCTTCTTCCCAGAAACAGGCTGATTTAATTTGAATTGGAGCGAGATTTCGAGTGTTGATTAGGTAAGCACCACCGAGGTCAGCACCACGGAGGTTGGCACCACGGAGGTCAGCACTACTGAGGTCAGCACCAATGAGGTAAGCATCACCGAGGAAAGCACCACGGAGGTCAGCATCACGGAGGAAAGCATCACGGAGGTCAGCACCACGGAGGTCAGCACTACTGAGGTCAGCACCACGGAGGTCAGCACCACTGAGGAAAGCACTACTGAGGTCAGCACTACTGAGGTCAGCACCATCGAGGTTGGCACCACTGAGGAAAGCACTACTGAGGTCAGCACTACTGAGGTCAGCACTACTGAGGTCAGCACCACTGAGGAAAACACTACTGAGGTCAGCACTACTGAGGTCAGCACCATCGAGGTTGGCACCACGGAGGTTGGCACCACGGAGGTTGGCACCACGGAGGTTGGCACCACGGAGGTTGGCACCACTGAGGTTGGCACCACTGAGGTTGGCACCACTGAGGTCAGCACTACTGAGGTCAGCACCACCGAGGTCAGCACCACTGAGGTTGACATTACCGAGGTTGACATTACCGAGGTTAGCACCACTGAGGTTGACATTACCGAGGTTAGCACCACTGAGGTCAGCACCACTGAGGTTGACATTACCGAGGTTAGCACCACTGAGGTCAGCACCACCAAGGTCAGCATCTTTAAGATTGGTCAAACTTAAATCTATTCTTTCATCTCTTCCAGGTTCAGGATCTTCACTTCGTCTTATTACCGTAAGTGCTGCTTGAATGTCAATTTTTACTTCTGGTAGATTTCTCAGTTCTTTTATTCTTTGCTCCCGTTCTTCCTCATTTTGAGGATTTTGTTTTATTTCAGGTGGCAAAGAAGAGTTTTCTCGAACATAAGAAGTCAATACTTCCATTATTGTCCAAAAGTAATTATCATACTGTTTTGAAATTCCTTCCAAAGCATAAATTCCCCCTATACGAACCGTTGTATCTTTCTCTTTTCCAAGTTGTTCAACTGCTTTGGAGAAACGGTCTGTAACTAATCTTTCTTGTGTAAGTTCTCTATCTCTTTGAGCATCCTTTCTATCTTCTTGACTATCTTGATAAGTAATAAAAAGTCCAACTCCAGCAAAAATTGTAGCGACTAAACCAAAAGCAGAGATCAAGGTTTTGACTATTTCTAAAGCAAAGTCACGACCTAAAGGTTCTGCGAATAACCAAAAAGGGAATGTCAAAAATTTCCATAACAATTTGAAAGGAAAAGATAATAACTTCCAAAAGGTTTTAATACCTTTTCTAAAAATTTTTCCTATTAATTTGCCAGGTTTGTTAAGTTGTTTTCTAAACTTCCACCAAAGAACTTCCCAAGGATGCTTTTTAAAATACTGCCTTGCTCTATTCCAATCACCTTCAGCAGTTCCATCTATTCCTTTACTCTGCCGTTCCATCCAGATTTTCTTTGCCTTAATCCTAATTAGTTCTTCTGGGATGGAACGAAACATTCATAACCACTGGTATTGACATCTAAACTACTTTACAACGGTGCTCAAACTAAGGGTTTGCTTCGTAATTATTTGAAACTAAAGTTAGGATTTTTGATGTTGTGTAAGGCTTTAGTTCCGATAATTCCCATTCCCAGAATGTCTAAAACGGCTGAAATCTCCTCTTCATCAGCCTGATAATCTTTGTTTATCTGTCTCAAGATGAAACGCTGATATTTGAGTTATTAGATATTTTGATCCCCCTGTCGTTTGGTAGTTAGGGTGGGTTACGATGTGGGATTAACCGTAAAAAAAGAGGAAGCAATTTTGCTCCCTCACTTCAGAAATTAGCAAACCTCTATGCCGACACTTGCTCCTCCCGTAGCTGCCGTTCCTCAATTACGTTACTCAAAGCCCTCGCAATAGTTCTTTGCAGGTAATCATCGAGATGCCCTTTTTTACGTTTTTCGATATTAAAGCTGTGACGCTTGACTCCCTCAGCGATAGGCTCGATAGCGAAGCCACGATGAATTAGACTGCAAACGACAGCAAGGTCTGTTTCACTCCGCTCGTCTGCAACATCAACTCCCTTGCGAAGTTTTGCCGACTCAATCTCTCGATAGAGTTTTAGGGCAACATCATCAGCCGACCTACCGCTATTAACTTTTCTGGCAACTCTCAAGCGGTCATTGAGCGATTCCCAGAGTTCTTGTAACGAGCCTGATGCTAATAGCTCTTTACTGGCTTCTCGTCTATCTGCCTCTGGCTTAGTAGCGAGTAGCAGTTCGTCACTTTTCGAGATGATCCGATGCTGGGCATAGTGTAGCCGAGTTATGGGATAACGACCAGAAGCGTCACGATACTGCTCCTTGACGTTTGGGAAGCCCACCATGCGCCCGTAATGCCTATAATGACAGCAACTAAGGTCTCCTTGAAACCTTGTCGCTAGGTAACGAGCGATCGCTGTAGCATGGCTACCTCGAATATACACACTCGAACAACAAATCCACGCCTGAAAGTTACCTGGGCTGGTTTCAACGATGGCACTCGGCTCGTACCCTTCCCGATGCAATCTTCTTGCTTGAGTAAGCGTGAGGTCGTCAAGAAAGATATAGGAGCTTACATTCGGACGAAACCAGACATGAAACAGGTATTTCTGTAAGTTCTCGTTAAGAACTGGAATCTTTTCGATAAACTCTTCAGCAGTTTTTAAGCTCCAAATTGCTTTTTCACTGCTAGGGTTCTTCAAGACAAACTCGTACTGAATTGGTCGTGTACCAAAGGAAAGAGCCTCGAATAAAGCTTGCGCTCGCTGCACCTGCCCTTGGTAATACTCTCCAAGAGATGCTGGATGAAAGAAATGAACCATATCTGCAACACATAACCTGTATCTGTGGCAGTGTTATGGTTCATCTCACAGTTTATGTTCGCTTATTTTCGGTATACCTCTAACAGTGCAGCAAGTACCGCTCGGTCGGCATCGGAAAACGAAACATCCTGTTTCTTCTCTAAGTAGCGCACCACAACATGAGTAATTCCTTGGCTTTCCTCTACTGTGCCATGCTCGTAAAGTTCACCAAGCTTTGTTAACATTTCCTCGCGCTCCTTCTTCTGCGCTTCTGTAAGTTCTATTTCCTGCACGGCAGTCTTGGGAACTGCTTTTATCTCACCTTCGGGAAATAGAACGGTATAAGTTTTACTATGGACAACTTTGATCTTTCCCCAAGAGCGCACCAACTGCTTATGTTTATCATCGGATGCAGAGCGCAACATCACCCATGTTCCTGTTGGTAGTTCAGAAGGTAAAGCTTGACTCTGTTCGATATTTTTAAGCACTGCCTGTACGGTTTCTCGACTTGGTGGAGCATCGGCATCCTTTACCTTTTTGCAGGCTTTGAGCCAAACTTCTTTTATTTTCGCTTCGGGTTTCCCCGCTAGACATCGCACTTGTGCTTCACTAGTTGGCAAGATAGGAACATCATGTTCCCGTTCTAACAACTTCTTAATAGACACAAAATTAATCTGGTAGTTAGCGTAACGGAGGGTAAAAGGAAACTCTTTCTCACAATATTCTCCAAACGTTTTATACTTTACGCTAAACAATTTTTTATCTTTAATTTCCTTCAACGACCACATTCCGCTCTCAAACGCCTTGTTTGACGTTGCGAAAGCCTCTTTTGCCTCTCTGTCAAGACGATCGAACTCTTCTCGTTTTTCTCTGTCTTCTTCATCTTGTGTACTATCGATTTCCGTACTGCTGTTAGTCTGGGTAAGGTCACTTACGGTTTCTTCTTTTTTTACTGGTGGCTCAGTAGGAGCTTCGAGTGCAGTTTCGGGTGATACTTCTTTTGTTTCCTCTGGGGTACTGGCAGCAGTCTTTTTCTTCTCTGTTGTTTTTGGCATAAGACTTGTAAAGTGAGTGGGGAAGGGAGTAGATGCTGGAGTTTTATCTCTTATGATGAGTATTTGTATTCTAGCATCTACCTTTTTTAAGCCCTTTTACAGCCCTAAGCTGCAACGTTCTTCGGCATCAAAGGGGCGTATTTCGTACAGAGATGGATCGTCAACATCAATGAGGGCATCGAGGGAATCGTCCACTTCATTGAGATACTGCACGTAGGGACAGAGGGTGTAGTAATCTTCTGCGGTGTAAGTACAGAATTGAGACACTGCTTGAGGGGAATAGAAATAGCCCGTCGTGCCATTATGAGCATTAGCTGGAGGAATATTAACTAAACCCTCTACCGTTACTCTGGGTTCGACAAAAGGAGTAGCTTTATAATCAACCACAATTCGCTGCTTCTGGAGCTTTTTGGGGTTAGCTGGGTGGGGTACGTATTTATAATCGTATACTGGCTGATAGCGCGTACCAGAGCGATAACCGAAAACATTGTTGACCAAGAATTCGGCATCAGAACGACTAACACCTAACACAATATAATGGCGAAATAAGTCGAGAAATGCTTTTGTTCCTTCGGTTCTAAACTCAGGCTTGTGCTGTAAACCAGCAATATTTAAGAGAGTAACGATGGTACAGACATCCTTACTACGTCCGATTTCCATCAGCTTATCAATCTGAGGGAGTGGAAGTAGAGACAGCCCTTCATCGATGATGTTGTAGACTTTTCTTGGTGGGTCGTCTGGAAGCTGTTCTGGTAGTCCCCGTAGGTAGTTAGCAATCTCGGTAAAGATAAAGCGATTTAAGAAATTCATCACCGCTTCGTTCTCCATCGATACCCCAAACAGAAAGACATTATCATTCCAATCAGCGAGCGTAACTCGTTCGGTGGCGCGATCGTTTCTGGCAGCAATGACCGACCAGATAGCTAAAACTCCCCTAGTAGACTGAACCACCGAACGTCCCGTCTTTCCTTGGAGTGACTGCATTACTGCCTCATGTTGGGGACAGAAGCGAATTAGTCGGGCAAAGTCGCCAAAATCCACTTCATCTCCTGTATAAACGATGGCATCGACAGCAAGAATTAAGTGACGAATGCCCCAATAAGAAATAATTTTCTGGGCTTTCATCACAATCAGCGATTCGATAACGCTACTAATGAGCCGAAAGACCTGCTGATCCCAAAACTCAGATAATTGGCTCAATTCGGTTTTGAGCATCAAGGTAAGAGTAAAGATTTGGGCTTTGGATTTGTTAGTGACAACGGATGAAATATCAAAGGCAGCAAAATGTTTGAGGTAGGGATTGAGGGCTTTATAGGGAACTCCCATAGACCTTAAGATTCGGGCATTCTCTTGCTTCGGGTCTTGTAAAATTGCCCGTACCCCAGGCTTGATGCCGATTTGAGATAGAGCAGTGGCTAGGGTGATATTGATTATTGTTGTTTTACCCTGTCCCGCCTTGGCAACAATCACAATTCCTTTCGTATCTTGCTTGAGGTTTAGATAGCGATAATAGGTTACGCCGTTTTTGCGATAGACACCAAAAGGAACAAGCCCTTGTCTGTCATCAACTGGCTCGACAAAATCTGGTTCGCTGTACTCATTAAATGGTTTATCGGGAATATGTTTTCTCAATTTCATTAGAAAGAAGGACGCAAACTGCGCCCCGATATACAACTATTTACGATTGATGGCGAAATGCCGATGGCGGTGGAGATGGAGAAGGTTGTACCCCATCGGACGATACTGGGGGAGGAACAACCCTTGAGGTCAGAAACACAATGGCTAATACGCCACACACGGCAATAGCTAGCTGTAATTTGGTAAGGCTGACTCTACTTACTGGTTTTTCTGGTAGATATTGCGAGCCGTCAAGAAAGAATCTAGTGGTATTAGCTCCAGCAAACAGAGCGTTCTTAAAATTACCTCCAATTGAGGTTGCTTCAAACAGGTTGGCTCGTTTAATCGAAGCTTGCTGCATATTGGTGTGATTGAAGATGGCGTAGGCTATATTGCAATCTTCCAAACAGGCTTTGTTAAGGTTTGCCCCGCTCAGATTGGCGGTTGCTAGATTCGATCTTCTCAAATCTGCTTTTGCCAGCCGAGCATTAGTTAGGTCTTCACCTGCCAGGTTTACCCCGCGCAGAATGCAGCCCGTACAATCAAAGTGTCTGAGGACAAACGCTAAATCTTCTAGTCTTGATATATCTGCCCCTCGAATATCGATATGGGGATAGTTTTTCAAAGATATTCGGGCAAAGACTTTGCCTTTAAAACTGATCTTGCCTTTCTGTAAGCATTCGAGAAGTTCACTTTCAGTGATACGACGGGGGGTAAAGCCAAGAGTTTTGACGATCGGTTCGAGTGCGCGAAGTTTCATGATAATTTCTAATTGAGTAATGAATGACATTCAGTTTGTAGGCGGTCGAGGCTTTCTAAACGGGGATGGAGGAAACTTTGAGGTTGCATCCGATCCAATACTGTTCGTTTAAGCAGAAAATATGAATAAATGGAAGATTGTTTAAACTAATCTCCATGCAACTTCCGAAATTGACTCTAGTTCCTCCGA
>JASJEI010000248.1 GCA_030064795.1 Pleurocapsa sp. MO_226.B13
TTCGCGCATAGTAATCCCTCTACCCGCACGCATTCAAAATACCTTAGTTACCGCCGATTATAAAGACGGTATCTTAAACCTAACTCTACCCAAGTCTGAAGAAGAAAAAAACAAAGTAGTGAAAGTAAATCTTTTAGACGAAGCTGCTGAATAATTTGACGAGGATAACGAACGTAGTCATATAGATTAATAGTTTGACCCAGTTGCGATCGCTCGTGACTGGGCTCGGCACAAGCTTGAGGTGACCTCAAGCTGTGTGCTGTCGAGTGCATTCCGCATTGTTTGTTATGGACAGCACTGCTCAATCTTATGAGCAGCATAAATTATATTTTTCCGACCTATTAAACAATTAAGAAATTAAAAACTATTTATATATGATTGGTTAAATTTATACATATTCAGGAGGAACAAAAATGAAATCGTTAATGTTACCTATTTTCCTGCAAACAGTGTTATCCCTCTTTAGTTTCCTATTGCTTGTTATTGTGTTTATGTAAGGAGCGATCGCAATTATCCAAAACAAAAGTCTAAAATTAACTGTTTGTCTTCTCTGCTGTGATATCCTGACAGCTTTGGCAATCAACTATTACCGAACGTGAGCGAACAACTAGAGCTATTCAACATTTCTACCAGCCTATCGAGTAGAGCAACCCAAGAAGCTCATGAGCTTTGATGCTCTACTCAAATGGAAAGCCAGAATCTTCAAACATCAACAACGCACTCTTAATACAGAACCACCACAGCAAACTAGCTTATTTGAACCGCCGAGAAGTCACTGCGACAGTGATGCGATTAATCCTTTTGAATTGAAGCTGCATAACTCCCAGTTCGATCGAATGAAGATTTAAATAAAATATCTGCTTCGATCAATTAGACGATTAGTAATGTCTACCACGCCAATTACCATAGCTTCTTTGATGAGTGAATACTCTTCTTCTGGGAAAATTATGTCTAGTATGATGATTTAAGCGATGATGGCGGCGAGTGCTATAGTCATGAACTTGCTTGGTTGGAATGAGATTCATTATGCACGTGATGGCGATTATGAGGTTGATGGTATTGCTGGTGTTGCTGGTGAGCATGATGTTGTTTTTTTTGAAGCAACAGACCAAATATATTAGCTTCAGCAGGCATAGCTGCTCCCAAAGAAAGTGAAACCGCTAGAGCGAAAGTAGATAGTTGGAAAAATTTCATGCTGCCTGTCCTCAAGTAAAGTTTTTTCTTCGGTACAATTAGCAATATCGATTAATCAACTTAAATGTTCCTGAGTTTAATCTGAAGGTAACTGTAAAATCAACTTGAAAATTACTCAGCTTTAGTAGAAGTAACTCCTCTAACTGGAAACAGCATTTATTGCTTCTCTTCCTTCTCGTTCTGCTGCTGATGCGCTCAAGAAAATATCATCTGGCTCGTATACTGTCCCATAGTCATCGATGATGCTGTATTTGTAGCAATCGTATGAGGTGTAGTAGACAGCCAGAATGTATTGATTGATGCCGATCAGTTGGATGATACTCATGGGTTCGAGAGAGAGAATCATCTTTCTATTTTAGTTTGGTTGGGAAATTAAAGCGATCGCACTCACGTCACGAGAAACTCATTTTTTTTTCTTAGCTTTGAGATCAAGTCAGAGCCAGAACGGGAAAAACGGAATTCAACATTGTTCGCGAAAATGAGTCGAGAACTAATTCCTCTTTTGTCCCGCCTTACGTTGGTTGCGTTAGCCATATAGGTCCATACTTGAGCGGAGGTACTTCGCGATGTGGGGTTTTGTATTAATTGTCATCTCCGTAGTAGTTGCTTTGATCGGTGTGATCAAGGACAACAAAGCAAAAGCTGAAGAGCGCGCTTTTGCATTTGGACTAAACAGACTCGGCGTCGTTCTACTCACGCTAACCTTCTTTGGGTTTGTGGCAGGGCTGGGGAAAGAAATTAACGATTCGCGTGTTCTCCAAGAGGACTTGCATAAGGAAAGCAGAGACCGTGAAATTCTCTTGAAGAGAATTGGTACGATTGCCGCGTTGGATAGACTAAAAATCATCGAGGATGACTTCAAGGGCAAATTAGAAAGTCAGTACAGCGAGCTTAATGCCATGGACAAATGGCTGGAAAACTTACCCAAGCAGGTCAAAACAAACCGACGTAGCGATCGCGATCCTATTTTGTCAGTCAGCAGCGTTAGATCAAAAGCAGAAACTTTTCCAAAAGCCTTTGATAACGAAATGCAGCTTGTTCTGATAGAGCTGGATTTACTAGAGTCCGAGCAAATCAAAGACGACATAAGTGAATTGACAACAGACATTGAGGCTTATAGAGAAGAGGCAGCTAATATTCTCGATGCAATTGGAGATTATATGCAAGAATACTTACTTCCTTTGCTGGAAAATGACATGCTGGCACTCTACGACGGCAAGAACCCGCCTTGGGAATCGTTGGAGAAGTCACTTGAGGAACCGATCAATGATCTACAAGAAGGTGTCCAAACCCTTCGCGAGGAAATCGAGAAATTGCAACACAATAGCATGGAGCACTTTTTGTCGATGCGCAAACATTTGGCAGAAGAATAGCGGTATCCTTTCTTGATGCTTACTTTACTCGGAGTAGGGTTGAGATATGTGCAAAAAAGTGCAACATCCACTTAAAACTTTTACTGGCTCTGATTTTTGGCAATACTACAAAACTCTGTCGTCAACGGAGAGATCCCAACGAATTTACTGCGATCGCCCCGCTACGATCAGATAAATTCAAACAGCGATCGCCCTACTTGGCGTAAGGCTAAGGAAGCTGTCATATAGTGCCAAATGGTTTTAAACCATTGCTATAATTGGTTTTCAGAGATTGATGTTCTTAACTGCGATCGCCAGAGTTGTCAGTTCAAAAGTACTGACTTTGATTGGTGTCAGAACTTTTGATGAGAAAATCGACTAAATTAATGTCATTTTTGCATCAGTTTTAGGCAAAATTCCAATAAGTTCTTATTCCAAAATTAAGTTCAGAACTTTAATTTTTCAGTTGGCACTTGTGGTAGCTTCCTTAGCTTTACCCCTACTTATTTGCTTGACGATACAACCAGGGTGCTTGGTGTGAGCCATTCCAAACCCCTAACTTCTCATCGGGAGCAATCTTTTCTGCCCAGCCTAAATTCTCGGCACTCTCGCAACTACCTGAATACTTTTGATAGTGCCATGCCATACCAGCTTCAACCATTGCCGTGTTGAGATGAATCTGCCGCTCAAAATCGGGTTTAATGGGTATCCATAACTCCGCTACAGTGCGTCCATATCTATCCTTCTCGATGGGTAAAACGTGGATCGTGCCGTCGCCCTTGTCGATGAGACTTCGCAGATAATCTCTAGATTCAATGCCCAATGGTTGAGCCAATTCGGGGCTGTCTATGCCACACAGTCTAACTTTTAGTTCTCGCTCGTTACCAATCAAACGCAGAGTATCACCGTCATAAATGCTGCCAGGCTTGACTCTCCAAGCTGTAGCATCTAAAGATGCTTGAGGGAGTTTTAAAGATAGTTGGGGCAGGAAAGAGATTTTATCCGATAGATAGGGATAAGAAATAAGGATTAAGCCAATAACTAAAGGAACACGGTTAAATAATCTTTTCATAGATAGGGGAATTTAAGTCAATTCTTCCACCCTGACTCATTTAATTAGATCTGGGTGCGATTTCAATCCCCGATTGCGCTCTCTATGTCTGAGTGGCAGAATCGCTCTTCCCCCATGCTGATACCCAATGCTGACAATGCCGTGGTCGATCTTCGCAAACTGCGGGATTATTGTCTCAATTCAGAACATAGCACTGGCAAACATAAAGCCAGGCTTTTTCGTTCTCTTTTGGGCATGACGGCAGAGAACGCCGATGAATTGAGGGAAATTTTACTGGAAGTTGTAAAGACCAAAGAAGCCAAATTAGGGCGACGAGATTCTTTCGGTCAGCGTTACACTTTAGATTTTCCCCTAGAGTGGCAAAATAAAAGTGCGACGATTCGTAGTGGCTGGATTATTGAAGTTGATTCAATAATTCCTAGATTGACCAGTTGCTATCCTCTCACTTGAAGTTGAGGTATCTCTAACATGAAAACCAATAACATTAAACTCCTCGATGTAGTGGCATTAACAGTTGACCTTCCCGAAGCCAATCTCTGGCGGGGACAGGTGGGAACTGTAGTCGAAATTTTAGCTGATGGTGCAGCTTTTGAAGTGGAGTTTAGCGATCGCCAGGGACGAACTTACGAATCTTTAGGTTTGCGTCCCGAACAGCTTATGGTGTTACATTTCGAGCCAGCTAACCCTAATTCTCAACCAGAAATGGTTACTGCCTAGAGAAGTAATCTTACATTTCCCCAAAGAATTGTTGGAAATTCAGGCGCTCGTGTTATTGTTTCTGCGTGGATGTATGTCAGTTAAATGATTTGATGTGCGATCGCATCTTGAGGTCTACCATCCAATTCAACAAACCTGTGAATTTTGTTGAACTATGAACAATAATAATGTCTTAACCCGTGCTTCTACCGATCGAGAACTTGTCTATGTCTGGCTGGGAGATAAAAGCAGGACTACTCAAGTAAGCTACAGCAGCATTGTGACTGGGTTCTTCTCATTTATCAATAAACCCTTGTGTGAGGTGCAGATTGAAGATTTACAGCTATGGCACAGACGACTACAGTTAACCGATAAACCCTCTACCGTTGCCAATAAAATTAGGGCGATTAAGTCTCTGTTTAGCTATGGGGTAAAGATCGGCTATTTAGAAGTCAATATCGGCAGCTTTATTAAATGCCCTAGAGTGAAAGAAAAGTTAGCCGAACGGATTCTATCAGAAGCGGATTGTCTGAAATTGATTGATGCAGCCAAAACTGAACGTAATCGCGCTCTGTTATGCCTGATGTATGCCTGTGGATTAAGGGTATCAGAGGTGTGTAGTTTGACCAGGGGCGATTTGCAACCATCGAAGTCAGGGGGGAAGTGTACCGTATTTGGTACTCGTTAAATAAGAACGGCAACACCCATCTAAAAAGCTGATATTTCCTCAAATCAAAAAGAGGGAGTTAATTGACTGACTGATTGCTTAACAGTCAAACTCCAGATTGGATTAATTAATAAGAGGAAATCTCTCAGTTAGTCTAGCTTGGGTGTTGTTGTTTTGAGATAAATACCCAGTCACTTCAGAATGATCGCCTCCCCTCGTTATCACAATCTATGCCTCAAACGACGGAGACGGTCAGAATAGCTTTTCATCACTTCCAAGGCAAACATGGGGGTTTGCTGCACCGCAAACATAAAATGTTCTCGATCTAGAAACGCTAAGAGAGAGTCCGTTTTGGCAATTGCTGTAGAGTCTCTTTGGTGATCTAAGTGAAGCAATGCTCCTTCACCAAAAACATCACCTTTTTGAATTGTCTCTACTACCTTGCCATTGACTAAAATTTCCACTGACCCAGAGATGATGCCGTAAATCACATCACCGCGTTCTCCTGCTTGAAAAATCACCTCACCCGTTAAAAAAGTCTTAGGGGAAGGCGGTTTTTGAAAAAGTTCTATAGTCTTGACTGGTTCTAACACTGCAATTGGCTCATCTCACTATAGACATTTTCGGATAACTTAATAATTTGGTAAAGATTTAGTTAATTAATGGTTAACATCACTTCCCATCCCGAATATCCAAAGTAACTTCAGCAGTAATACTTCGCTCGTTCTGTCCCAGTATCTTCACCCGTCTTACCTTCCCACGATAGGGAGAATAAACACTAGTCAACTGCTCTAGTTCCTCATCAACCTTATCTAGTTGAGTTTGTATCGAGTTAATCTGCTCCTGCTGCTTCTGCAATGATGTCTGATAATCAGAAACCTTAAGGCTGTGTTCGTATTGCTGTTTCTGGTAGTTGAGTTTAGCCTCGTCCAGTGATGCGATCGCCCGTTCCACATTAATTGATGCTGCTAGTTCCTGGCGTTTGAGTTCTGCTAGTTGCTGTACCTTCTCAGATTCAAATACTTGAACGTGCCAGGGGTCTTTGTGGTAGAACTTTTGGTCAAAATTGTTTATCTGCTCGACAATAGAATCTAACTGAAACTGAGCCTGTTTGAGTGCTGCCAGTTCTGACTGAAACTTAGGTACTGGGACGGGTTTAAGTTCTCTGAGGGGTAATCTGACACGGGCGAGAGAAGATTCTAACCTCTGTTTTTTGGCTTGTAGTTTGGTGCGTTCGGTAGTGCGATCGCTGATGATATCCCCAACATTAATTCTCTGTCCTTCCTCTACCTTCAAGTCTGACAGTTGACTTAATTCTAGGGTGATGGTGTGACGGTTGCGTTGATAGGTGGTTTGCTGTTCTGTGACTGGTGATGTGGCTTGTAAGTTGGTATTGTTTTGGCATTCAGGAAGGCATAAGCACCAATGCCTAAAAGTAAGTATCCCAATAGTTTGTATATCTTCATCACAGTTCACCAAGTTTGGTTTTCTGTTTCTGTCTTAGACTACTGGGTGGGTTTTGGGTGTAATTTGGGTTCGGGGACGGGCGATCGTAATTTATTGAATAAGCTTAATTTATCAACAACTTGAAAACTAAACTCAGGACTCAATCTTATTTAACCGAACTGTCAAATAATCAAGTAAATCTTCAGGACAAGCAACACGCGGAGCAATCAATTCAACCGCATTACTGCAAGTTATCTGTGACCTTATCTTAAAACTAAATCCACCATCTTTTGCGGTATTTTTAATTTGCTCTAAGAAAGCTACTAAACACCATATTTCCTGTTTACCCCTTAGCCAAGTTTTTGTAGGCAAAGATTGTAGTTTTTGAGTTGCCAAATTTATCTCAGCATTACTAGGTGGATTTGAAACATTACATTGTCGAATTAAATGTTCGTTCATATCTGAATTCCAATTTAAGGTAGGCTTAAAATTAGAATCGACTGTTAGAATTGAAAAATTTAGGTTGTTTTTATTTACCTTTTCTTTTGCTCTTTGAGCAGCTAACCACCATGCCATCAGAGGAAGGAAAACATTACGATATTCTTGCTCAAAAGTATTAAATTCTTTACAAGCAGCTTTAATAGTTCCTGGCGAATCAATACCCCATAAATCAGTGAAAATAGCTTTTATAGCATCTGTTGTAACTAGATAGTTTTCGATAGAGTAGTGTTTAGTAACAAACAAACTACCTTTTGTAGTTATGCCCTCAGTTTCACCTAATAAATCATCCGCTCCAACTGCATACTGCCCCCTCAAAAGTGCGATCGCCTTATCCAACCCACAATAATTAAACTTAATCCTGTTCCCACTCAAAGTAGCCGTAACCATTTGATTAGGTTCAATCGGAATCTTGACATCTTCGGGGAAATCTACCGTTAGTTCTCCGTTTATATAGATGTCAGCACCAGGTAATCGCTTTTGTAATTCTTCTAGTGCGGGAATGGCATCTTCATCGTTAAAAGTCAGATTCCTTATCTCAGTTCTGGCAGCTTCCCCGACGGTGGTTGTCACTTTGCTAGTAATTATCTGTTCTCCAGTCTTATAGATACCCTTGCCATCAGTAACGATAAATTCTTTCCCCTCATTACCAATAATCAAATATTTGCCATCTGCCGTAGTGCGATCGCTCGTCCAGTAACCTGTGATTCTCGCGTATACCTTGTTGGTAGAAGCATTTTGGTTATATACCCGCACGATGCCATCTCTCAAACCTAGATTCTGAGAGACTTTCTGAGTTATCCCCCCACCATTGGCTAGATAGATACCGAATACTAGGAGGGCGATCGCCATTGCCAAAACCCATAATTCTCCAGCCCCACCAGTTTTTAGTCTCCGTCTTGGATTACTAACGCTAATTGCCCAAACGGGTTCGGGATAAAATAGCTGTACTCCTTGTTTAGTGAAGGTATCGGAGAAACAGGCGAGAAGATGACCTAATGGTAAAGCGATCGCTGCCTTGATACTGCCATGTAGGAAGAAATAGTTAACAGCCAAACTAACAATAGTAATACCTGCCGTAGCCAGAAGAGAATGAGTAATCGAGCGATGGGGAAAACGATCCTCTATCCAACTGCTAATCGGAAAGAAGATTTTGCCAATGGTTGAAGTAGTGGTGTCTAAGTCTGGTAGTTGAGAGCCAATTACAGCTAAACCTAGAGACAATGGGCTTGCTGTTCCCAGTATTAAGGATGTTCCAGCAGCTGCGATCGCTGCATGAGTAATGGCTAACATCGAGGGTAAAGAGTAGAGTTACTTTCTACCAGTTTGAGTTGGGAAACGGGCGAGCGTCAGTTATAAAGATCACTGGAATATCAAAATTGTCTATGTTTAAAAATCTCTTTCTTTTTCTTCTAGATTATCTACCCTAAAAAAGTGTAAATTTTCAATGCCAATCACAGCCAAAATAGAATAACAGCTATTAACAGCAACCCACTTAACATCAGGATGACTGGAAATAGAGAGAGACGGCTCACTGCATTGGCCAGAATCTTGGTGGGGCCCATGCCTCCAGCATTACGATGAGGGAATGGAGTCGAAGGTGTTTGAACTCCCAAAAACTCACACAGTGGCGACCATCCTTTCTGAACATTAAATTCCAGAAGCCTTTCCGCAGGAATGATTTGTCGGACTCTTTCGTTGTGGTTACGGTAAGCCGTTAATACAACCCTCTGGTTGATCACATTGTTGTCTATGGATTCTTCTCCAAAAATCAGTCGATTTAGCTGCTCTGCAAAAGGCCAAAAGCGGTTCAGTGGAGGTAAGAACCGAATAAATCGAAATCGCAACGTAGCTTGTACTAAGCGGCAGTGAGACTCAATCCATTCCTGCTCATCTCTGAGAGTCAAGATAACTTTCGCTTCAGGGAAAGTCTTCGCTATATGCTCAAAATAATAAGCACTGGGCATATCGGTTGTCGCAACAAAGCCCTGAAATACCTGCTGCCAATCCGCCTCTTCAGGTCTAACCAAACCAAAGGCGAGATTTGACCAGAATTGGAGGTGTTGTGGTTTGTTAAGTACAACTGACATATGGTAAGCAGGTTCACCATAAAGAATTTCCATGGCTCGCTTCATTGAATCCGTGCCTGTACGACTCATGCCGACAACAAGTACTCGCGGGTAAATATTCTTTTTCTGAGAAACTGGCTGAGACAAATTAGGCATTTTAACGAACCGTTTGTATTTTCGGGTTGTTGATCAGCTTACTAAGATTTGAACAAATTTTTCAGATTTTCATAAATGATTTAATCCATTTTCGGATATTAGAATAAAGCGCGATCGCTTTACCTATTGTCCTAACCTCTTCCTCGCACCTTTGACACTGCCTAACTGCTTCAACGCCATTCCCGTAACCAAACAAACACCGCCAGTTATGTATAAACCTTTGTTACCAGTTCCCATACCCACAAACCGCACGATACCAAAAGCCATTAGTGCAGCAATAATAATCGGCATGATGACCACATAGTTCGTATGTTCGGGTTTGTCCTGCTTGATTCCCAGAGCCTCATTCTTGATGATTTTCCTCGCCAACATCGGGTTACGTCCTGCCAGTGGTTGAAGTTCAGCCAGACGAGATTTACTTATCTGGAGTCCCACTCTTCGAGCTTCAGCTTCCATCACCTCTCTAATATGGCGATCGCTTGGTAAATCCAGTTCAATCTCCAGCATATCTAAAAAGATATCCTTACCAGGATTAGCCACGGAAAAACAAACCACTCTCACACCAGCAGAAATCATGTCCTCAAGCCAGTATCTAATCGAAGTAGTTAACCTCTTAGATTCTGGGAAGACAAGCAAAGTATCTTCACCACTGTTGACTAGAATCTCTTCTTTGAGAGCGTCAACAGTCATGGCTTTACCTTCATCATTTTCTGTCGGACAATCTAGCTGCATAGCGATCGCAATGAAGAATTTCTTGATCGAACCCTTATAAGTCGCGATCGCACTTTGATATTCTCCTAACATCTGCTCATGAACGGCTACAGCCAGATCGGCTTTTCCAGTACCAGCTTCACCGAGAACGATTACCGAATTGCCAGCAGCGATCGCATTACATACCTTGTTGAAGGTGTCATCATCTTTGTAACTTACCCTTGCGCCTGAGCCTGTGCTTTTTGACTGCGATGTTGAGCTAGAAGTTGAGTCGCGATCGCTGCTGGTGTGAACTTTGGGTTAGCCACCTCATGAGCAATGTTTACTTTCTCTTGTAAGTCGGGGGATAAGTCATCAAAGGACATCTGACTAGCCAACTGGATTTTAATCAGGTCATTCATAGCCATGCCTCGCGCTGCTAATTCTTCCGCTTCCCTTACTATGTCTGAATCAATTTTGGCTGTTGGTTCTTCCCGATTAATGTAGATATCTTCGCTACTTTCAGTATTATTAGAAACCAGTTCATTACTATCATCAACTTTGACAATTGAACTATTATCAAAACCGTTACGCTTTCCTGTTAACTTAACGTGATTTCTTAAAGCTCTAATTTTACCTGCTTGTTCATTTGTAAGATATATTTTACCCTCAGAATCTTTATCAGGAGTGATGTCTAGATAGTTTAAGTCTTTGTAGTAGGCATCTTTTTTAATACCTAGTTCCTCCATTAGCTCGTCGGGACGGATGATGTTGGTAGGTGCAGAATTCTGTGTCATAGTAGCGAATTTATCTAAAAATAATTTTTTTCTTACATACATAATATGTACAAGGCAAATAAATTTTTATGACCCGCATCACAGAATTCGCTACCGAACCCCAGAAAAGCCCCCTCACCCCCAGAATCAATTCTGTATCTCTACGAATTACAGAGAAAGCGATCGCTTCAAACTAGCTGAGATGACCAGCAAATTTCCGAGCCTCGTCAAAAGTTGATAGGAGTAGAACCATGATTCGGTAAGGATTTAGCACCATCGATTCTTGTAAATCCTTTTGTAATTTCTTGAGTTATCTTGGCTATGGCTATGAGTAGTTCACAACTGCTTCGATCGGCTTTTGACGATCAAAGTTACTGCAATCTTTACATCGTTAAATAACGAAAACGTTACATCGTTTTTTAATGAATCCGTTTTTTCGTTTAATAACGAAATCGTTATTATTAACTTGATTATTAATAAAAAAAGTAAAACTACTCCGACAGAAAAGACTAAAGGTATAATTACTTGTCGAGCGAAAACGAAAGGGCGAAAGGACGAAATAACGATGACCATATTTGTCGGAGTCATTTCCCAAAAAGGAGGCGTAGGAAAAAGTACCATTTCTCGTCTTTTAGCCAGGGAATATGCGCTCGCCAAATGGGATGTCAAAATTGCCGATCTGGATATATCCCAAGGGACGAGTAATGATTGGAAGAAAAGAAGGGAGATGAACGAGATTCAACCTTATGTCGCAGTTGAATCCTTCCGTACTGTTTCTCAAGCACTTAAGCACGCCCAAGTCCATGACCTAATGATTTTTGATGGTGCGCCTCATTCTACTAAGGCATCAAATGAAATTGCTCAAAAGAGCGATTTAGTTATCTTACCAACAGGATTATCTCTAGATGATTTAAGACCTACGGTACTTCTGGCACACGAGCTAATCGAAGCTAAAATACCCGACGACAATATTGTCTTTGCTCTTTGTCGAGTAGGAGACAGGGCAAATGAAATAGAAGAAGCCCGTAATTATATTAAAAAAGCGGGATATACAACCCTAGCTGGCTCGCTTCCCGAAAAAACGGCATACCGCCGTGCCAGTGATGAAGGAAAAGCAATTTCTGAAGTATCTTATCTTTCCCTGAGAAAGCGTGCCGACGAAGTCGTACAAGATATCATCAACACTCTTACGGAGAAATCTTGACATGGCTAAACCACCACCACCACCCCGTAAGAAATCTAATAAAGGTGAGCCACCTAATCAAAAGGAGATCAAAGCTAACTTGAAAAAGCCAGAACCTGGAGAATTAGCTAATCTGAATTTTAAAGTGCCAGCCACATTCAAGAGAGATTTTAAAATTGCTGCTGCCACTTATGGTAAAACTCAAGTCGATCTTCTACAGGAGATATTTGAGTTTTGGTCTAAGCATCATGGCTAAATCGTTATTTCGTTATTTCATGTTTTAGTTAAAAAACGAAATCGTTATTGATTGATGACATGACAAAACAGAACCAGTTCCACCAGTTCAACGGGTATATCCGCAGCATCTTATCGGTGTGGCGAGCGACTTTCTGGAAGCTGCTGATGTTGATTGGGGTGAGGTTAGGAATGTTGAGGAGTTGAGGGAATTGTTGAATCTGTAGTTTTTCTGGTGGTTTTTTACCAGTTAAAAAGGTCTGCCAGTTTTCTTGAGCGAGATTTTGTTCGCCTCAGATGTAGCTTTCTCTCTCGTTTCTTTCGTATAATCTACAACTAAGTCTTCATCAACGGTTGATAAATCGCCACGGATAACTCCAACGATTTCATCATCATCATCATAATCAAGAAGTAAAACAGCTTTTGACAGAACTGTTCGATCGCCTTTGAGAAACTTACGCCATTCATCAATGGATAAAGTGTTGAATCGTTGAAAAACTTGTTCAGCCGCAGCTACAGCATCATCATATAGATAGTGCGGAGTAATAACAGTTCGGCGACTAAGAATGTAAGCCACTACAAGCCATTTTCCTGTAAGATTCGACTTTTCAATCCTGACTCGTACAGGCTTTCCGTAATTGGAGTCTAACTTTTTCCGTCGTTTGGCTTCGCCCATACTCGCTCTTCCCCATTCGTCTCTAATCTTTGTATCAAGGGTAGTAAGTTTTTGGGAATATATTTACTCTTCTTCACGAAGAGCGATCGCTCGTGAACCAAAATACTTAGATGATCTGACAGTTATCTAAGAGTTGGCTAATAATAAGAGTTAATTTTCTGAATTGAATCTGAGATAGAAATGAGACTGCTAAACTGACTATTAAGTTGATATCAGAACAGGTGTTCTATGACAGCATCTAAAGCGATCGCTCCACTATCGACATTAACTGGAGTTATCGAGAGGATTACCTTTCACTCTGAAGAATCTGGCTACACCGTCGCCAGATTGAACACGGGTAATGTCAAACAGTTAATTACCGTTGTGGGTAGCTTTGCCAACATTCAAGCAGGACAGACGTTACAGTTACAGGGTACTTGGACGGAACACCCCCAGTATGGTTCGCAGTTTCAGGTAGTAAAGTATCAGGAGACAAAACCAGCCACGCTGACAGGGATTGAGAAGTATTTGGGTAGCGGTTTGATTAAGGGAGTAGGGCCAGTCACGGCTAAGCGGATAGTCAAGCATTTTGGGCTGGATACTTTAGAGATCATCGAGAATCAGATTCACCGTCTATCGGAAGTTCCAGGGATTGCCAAGAAACGCATTGCGATGATTTCTCGTACCTGGGACGAACAGAAATCAATCAAGGAAGTGATGATTTTTCTCTCCAGTCATGGTGTCTCTACTACCTATGCCGTCAAGATCTATAAACAGTATGGGGATAATGCGATCGCTACAGTAACAACTAACCCGTATCAGTTAGCTATAGATATTTTTGGCATTGGCTTTCTCACAGCAGATAAGATTGCGGTGAATGTGGGGGTGTCTCCCGATTCTCAGTTTCGCTATCGGGCTGGCGTGCTTCATGTGTTGGACAAAGCATCGGAAGACGGACATTGTTATCTACCCGAAAGTCAAATTATTCCCTACACCAAAGAGCTACTGACGACAGAGGAACATCAAGCGGAAGAGAATGCGATCGCTCTTATCCTTTCTGAAATGGTAACAGAAGCACAGTTAGTCAGAGAATTAGATAATGAAATACTCTATTACAAACCCAGTTTCTACCACTCCGAACGGCATCTAGCCAAACTCTTACAACAGAAGCTGGAAACCAAACATGATGTAGATGGCGATCGCGTTAAAAGCTGGATAAATAGGTTTACCACTGCCAATAGAATTCAACTATCTCCCCAACAATTCCAAGCAGTTGAAACAGCAGCGAGAGAAAAAGTGATGATTCTCACTGGTGGTCCTGGTACGGGAAAAACCTTTGTCACTCGTACTATCGTCACTCTCTGGAAAGCGATGGGTAAGAAAATTGCCTGTGCTGCACCGACGGGTAGAGCAGCTAAACGGTTATCTGAAATGACGGGAATTGAAGCTAAAACCTTACATCGGCTGTTGGAATTCGATCCAAGTTCGATGGGTTTTAAACGAGATTTGGATAATCAATTAGAGTGCAGTGCGATTGTAGTAGACGAGTCGAGCATGGTCGATCTATTTATGGCTCATTCTCTACTCAAAGCCATACCCAAAGATTGTTTGCTGCTGATGGTGGGAGACATCGATCAGTTACCCAGTGTCGGGCCAGGAAATGTCTTAAGAGATTTAATCGCCTCCAAACAAATCCCCGTCGTCCGTCTGACTCAAGTATTCCGTCAGGCTGCGACTAGTGCCATTATCACCACTGCTCACCAAATCAATCGAGGTCAAATTCCCCAATTAGAAAAGGTTTCAATGAAGTCTACTTCTGATTGTCTCTGGCATTCAGGAGGCACAGAACCCGAACACGGCGTACAGACTATCTGTGACCTCATCGAACATTACATTCCTAAAGCTGGCTTTAATCCTGCCACAGACGTACAGGTACTTTGTCCCATGACCAGAGGGTTGGTAGGTACTCGTAATCTCAACAAGGTGCTGCAACAGTTAATCAATCCTCCTAGTGAGGATAAAGAGGAATTAGTTAGAGGCGATAGTATTTTAAGAGTAAGCGATCGCGTGATGCAGTTGAAAAATGACTACAACAAAGAAGTATTTAATGGGGATCTGGGAATAGTTAGGGCGATCGATAAAACTGAAAAAGAAGTCACCATTGATTTTGACGATCGCGATGTGGTCTATGATTTTGCCGACCTCAACGAGATTACTCTAGCTTGGGCGACAAGCATTCATAAAAGTCAGGGTTCAGAATATCCCGTAGTAATTCTGCCTCTATATACTTCTCACTACGTTATGCTTTCTCGTAATCTGTTTTATACGGGACTGACTAGGAGTAAGAAATTGGCGTTGATTGTAGGTTCGGAGAAAGCTATTGCGATCGCTGTTAAGCAAGTTAAACAGCAACTCAGATATACGAGATTGAAGTCGAGGTTAGAGAGTAGGAATTAAAGGCGATTGCTTTGTTAGAGTGATAGATATGAAGGGAGAGAAGGGAGATGGTAATTGAACCCAGAAGAGATGAACCGCTTTATAGTTGTATTGTTCCAGTTGACAGTGTGACTGGCAATCAAGAAGAAGAACTGATAACCTTTGCTACATTTGAATCAGCAGCTCTTCGCCAAGCAGAACTTATGCTAGCAGATAACTATGGCTGCAATGTTGACCAAATTAAGAAATTAATGCAGCTAGCTAGAATCGAATATTTATCTCCTTGGTGTTCAATGAGGTGAGGCGATACGCCCTTGCGTTGACTCCATC